>NZ_JBYSWF010000019.1:0-95050 GCF_058780865.1 Pseudomonas sp. GP01-A4 | reverse complement strand
GCCCCACCCACCGCCCGGAGCTGCTGCTGATCATCGGCAGTTGCGTCACGGTGCTGCTGATCATGTCGGTGGTCGCGGTGCTGCTGATTCGCGAACACGCCAACACGTTGCAGGCGGCCCAGCGCACGGCCAATAACATCACCCAACTGATCGACGCCGACGTGCTGCGCAACGTCGAGCTGTACGACTTGTCGATCAAAGGCCTGATCGCCGCCACCGAACGCACTGATTTGGCTGGGGTATCGGCCGGCATCCGTCACCTGGTGCTGTTCGACCGTTCGGAAGCGGCGCCCTACAAAGGCGACATCCTGTTGCTGGACAAGGATGGCAACGTGATCGCCGACTCAGCCCTGCAGACGCCCAAATCCGCCAACTTCGCCGACCGCGATTACTTCCAGGCCCATCGGCAGAATCCCGACCTGGGCCTGTTCATCAGCCGGCCCTTCACGGCGCGCTGCGTGTGTGACGACCAATGGCGTATCGCATTCAGCCGCCGGGTTTCCGGGCCGGATGGGCGATTCCTCGGCGTGGCCGTGGCCACCATGCGCCTGTCGTACTTTCAGCAACTGTTCCGCAGCCTGAATATCGGCAGCGACAGCACCATCAACCTGATCAACCGACAAGGCATCCTGCTGGCCCAGCAGCCGTTGCTGGAACGGGACATGATCGACAAGGACCTCAGCCAGCGGCCCAACGTCGCGCGCATATTGCACGAGCGCGACGGCAACTTTCGCGGCACCTCCAGTGTGGATGAGGAGCACCGCCTGTATACCTTCTCAACGGTGGGCGATTTACCGCTGATCGTCGTCGTGGGGCTGTCCACGAATGACATATTCGCCCCCTGGAAGCGCGCAGCACTGGTGATCAGCGGCGCCACCGGGATTTTGTGCATCGGCCTTTTGTGGCTGACCTGGATGCTCTGCATGGAATTGCGCAGGCGCCACCGTGCCGAACAGGTGCTGTCAGAACTGGCAGCCACCGACGCGCTCACCGGCCTGGCCAACCGCCGTACCCTGGACCAGCGACTGCGCCTGGAATGGGACCGCGCCCAGCGTTCGGCCGAGCCGTTGACGGTGCTGATGATTGACGTGGACCACTTCAAGGCGTTCAACGACCGACATGGCCATCAAGGTGGCGACGAGGCACTGCGCACGGTGGCGCAGGTGATCGAGGGCAATATCCGCCGCCCGGCTGACCTCGCGGCTCGCTATGGTGGGGAAGAATTTGCAGTGGTGCTGCCGCATACCGACAGCCAGGGTGCGCGCGTGATTGCTGAACATATCCGCAGCAGTGTCGAACACCTGCCGCGAGTGGGCGGGGATACGGTGCCGATTACCGTCAGCATCGGCCTCAGTACCTGGACCAAAAACAGCCGCACCACGCTGGAGGAATTACTGCTCAACGCCGACCAGGCGCTGTATGAGGCCAAGCATACCGGGCGTAATCGCGTTGTTGATGCCGGCGCTTTAAAGCCGTGACGCGAAGCGTCACAGGAGGCGTTACCACGCAGAGCGTGGGAACGATCAAAAAAAAGGCCACCCGAAGGCAGCCTTTAAAAACAAAAGGAAAGAGAGTTGTTACTTACACCGCCGCGACGGGACGCATGTAAGAGATCGGTGCGGTGCTGGCATCTTCGAAGGTCACGACTTCCCAGGCATCTGTCTGTGCAATCAGCTTGCGCAGCAGTTGGTTGTTCAGGGCGTGGCCAGACTTGAAGCCTTTGAACTCGCCTATCAGGCTATTGCCCAGCAGGTAGAGGTCACCGATTGCATCGAGGATCTTGTGCTTCACGAATTCGTCTTCATAGCGAAGGCCGTCTTCGTTCAGTACACCATCCGCGTCGACCACAATGGCGTTTTCAACGCTGCCGCCGAGTGCGAGGTTGTGCTTGCGCAGGTACTCGATGTCACTCATGAAACCAAAGGTACGGGCGCGGCTGACTTCTTTTACGAACGAAGTGCTGGAAAAATCCACGCTTGCACTTTGGGTGCGGTCACGGAATACCGGGTGATCGAAATCGATCTCAAAGCTCACTTTAAAGCCTTCGAACGGGACGAAGGTGGCGCGCTTGTCGCCGTCTTCTACTGTCACTTCCCGCAGAATGCGAATGAACTTCTTGGCTGCGTCCTGTTCTTCCAGGCCGGCAGATTGAATCAAGAATACGAAGGGTCCGGCGCTGCCATCCATGATCGGGACTTCGGACGCGGAGAGCTCGACGTAGGCGTTATCGATGCCCAGACCGGCCATGGCCGAGAGCAAGTGCTCCACCGTGTCCACTTTGACGTCACCGTTGACCAACGTGGTCGACATCGTGGTTTCGCCAACATTTTCCGCGCGAGCAGGTATCTGCACCACAGGGTCCAGGTCGGCACGAACAAACACGATGCCGGTGTCGACAGGTGCGGGCTTGAGGGTCAGGTATACCTTCTCCCCGGAGTGCAGACCTACACCTGTGGCACGGATAATATTCTTCAGGGTGCGTTGTTTAATCATGGCTTGGACCGCTTCAGCGCAAATTGCGAACTGGTATCAACAAAGGCTGGCGATAATAGCAGACCAGACCTTTGCTGAACACCAATCACCTTCATAGCCCTGATACATTCCATTAATCGGCCTGACGACGCAGGAAAGCCGGGATGTCCAGGTAGTCCAGGTCATCTTGCGGATTCGGGCTGCGGGATGCAGCAGCACC
This sequence comes from Pseudomonas sp. GP01-A4, assembly GCF_058780865.1. Taxonomy (NCBI): domain Bacteria; kingdom Pseudomonadati; phylum Pseudomonadota; class Gammaproteobacteria; order Pseudomonadales; family Pseudomonadaceae; genus Pseudomonas; species Pseudomonas sp. GP01-A4. The sequence goes on along the minus strand of NZ_JBYSWF010000019.1, from coordinate 92,358 downwards.
GGCCTGAGCCTGGTTGCGCATCACGGTCGGACGATCCAGGTCACGATAGTTCACAGACGGCAGTTCCTGGCGCGAAGGCGCTGGAGCGGCAGCTTGCTGGCTGGCGTGGCTGGTATGGACGGTGTTGTCGATGACCTTTACAGGCTTCTCGATTTTCGCACCCAGGCCGGTCGCAACAACGGTCACGTGCAGTTCGTCGCGCATGTCCGGATCGATAACGGTACCGACCTTGACCATGGCGTGCTCGGAAGCGAAGGCTTCGATGATGCTACCCACGTCGGAGTACTCACCCAGGGACAGGTCAGGACCGGCGGTGATGTTCACCAGGATGCCGCGTGCGCCTTGCAGGTTCACGTCTTCCAGCAACGGGTTGCGGATGGCCGCTTCGGTAGCTTCACGTGCACGGTTCGGACCGCTGGCGCAGCCAGTGCCCATCATCGCCATGCCCATTTCGCTCATCACGGTACGTACGTCGGCAAAGTCGACGTTGATCATGCCCGGACGCTTGATGATGTCGGAGATACCGCGAACGGCACCGGCCAGTACATCGTCAGCCTTGGCAAACGCGGACAGCAGGCTTGCGTCCTTGCCGAGGATGGTCAGCAGCTTCTCGTTGGGAATGGTGATCAACGAGTCGACGCTTTCGGACAGCAGACGGATGCCTTCATCGGCGATCTGCATGCGCTTGCGACCTTCGAACGGGAATGGACGAGTCACGACGGCAACCGTCAGGATCCCCATTTCCTTGGCCACTTCGGCAATGATCGGCGCAGCACCGGTACCGGTACCACCGCCCATGCCCGTGGTGATGAACACCATGTTGGTGCCTTGCAGCACTTCAGCGATGCGCTCGCGGTCTTCCAGGGCGGCTTGACGGCCGACTTCCGGATTCGCGCCGGCACCCAGGCCCTTGGTCACGGCTGTGCCCAATTGCAGGATGGTGCGTGCACCGATGCTTTTGAGGGCCTGGGCGTCAGTGTTAGCGCAGATGAATTCAACGCCTTCAATGTTGCTCTTGACCATGTGGTTGACAGCGTTGCCGCCGCCACCGCCGACGCCGATCACTTTGATGACCGGGCTTGCGGGGATGTTGTCTACGAGTTCGAACATTTTCCCTCTCCTTTCATTTCTCTAGTTTTTTCGCCTACTACTTGAAACGGTGTTGCGGTAAATCTTTAGAAATTGCCTTTCACCCAAGCCTGCAACCGCTCGAACAACGGCGCTTTCGCTTCGTCGTCGCTTCTGTAGCTGTCGCGGTTGCTCGGGCCCGACAGGGAAATGCCGTCGGTCTGCTTTTGCAGCCCGTACAACAGCAAGCCCACACCGGTGGAATAAATCGGGTTGCGCACTACGTCGCCCAGGCCTTTCACGCCATGGGGCACGCCCAGGCGGACCGGCATGTGGAAGATTTCCTCGGCCAGTTCGACCGCGCCTTCCATCTTCGAGGTGCCACCGGTCAGCACGATGCCGGCCGGGATCAAATCTTCGTAGCCGCTGCGACGCAGTTCAGCCTGGATCAGGGTGAACAGTTCGTCGTAGCGCGGCTCGACCACTTCGGCCAATGCCTGGCGCGACAGCTCGCGCGGTGGACGGTCGCCCACGCTTGGCACCTTGATGGTTTCACCGGCACCGGCCAGCTTGGCCAGGGCGCAGGCGTAACGGATCTTGATTTCTTCGGCGTACTGGGTCGGTGTGCGCAACGCCATGGCGATGTCGTTGGTCACCTGGTCACCGGCAATCGGGATCACGGCGGTGTGACGAATCGCACCCTCGGTGAAGATCGCGATGTCCGTGGTGCCGCCGCCGATGTCTACCAGGCACACGCCCAGTTCTTTTTCGTCGTCGGTCAGTACCGAGTAAGCCGAAGCCAACTGCTCGAGAATGATGTCGTCGATTTCCAGGCCGCAGCGGCGCACGCATTTTTCAATGTTCTGTGCTGCGTTGACGGCGCAGGTCACTACGTGAACCTTGGCTTCCAGACGTACGCCCGACATGCCCAGGGGCTCGCGAACGCCTTCCTGGTTATCGATCACGTAGTCCTGCGGCAGGGTGTGCAGCACGCGCTGGTCAGCCGGGATCGCCACGGCTTGCGCTGCGTCGAGTACCCGCTCCAGGTCGGCCGAGCTGACTTCGCGGTCGCGAATCGCCACGATGCCGTGGGAATTCAGGCTGCGGATGTGGTTGCCGGCAACGCCGACAAATGCCGAGTGAATCCGGCAACCGGCCATCAGCTGCGCTTCTTCGATGGCGCGCTGGATCGATTGCACGGTGGATTCAATATTCACCACCACGCCCTTCTTCAGGCCCCGGGACGGATGCGTGCCGATTCCGACGATTTCCAGCGTGCCGTCGTCCGCGACCTCGCCTACCAGCGCCACCACCTTGGAGGTGCCGATATCCAGACCGACGATCATTTTGCCGCTTTGCACGTTTGCCATGGGTCCTGCCTCTTCTTAATTCTTCGCGACAGCAGGTTGCGCTGCCGTGGGCGCCGCAGGGGCCCGCCAGCCGACGGCAAGGCCGTTGGCGTAACGCAGGTCGATGCTCGCAATGTTCGTAATCTGTTCTTTCAAGGTCTTTTCATAGATGGCGATAAAACGGCGCATCTTTTCCACCAGGTTGCCGCGTCCCAGCAACAACTCGATGCCCGGGCCGGAACTGCCTGCACCCGTGGTCAAAAACCAGCTGCCCCGCTCGCGCAATTCCAGTCGCGCAATCGAGAAGCCCAACGGCCGCAGCATCTGGCTCAACGCCTGGTACTGCTGCATCACTTGCTGCTGCGCCCGCTGCGGTCCGAACAACTGCGGCAGGTGCTCGTAATTCGCCACTTCGCGAGGTGCAAACGCCTGGCCCTGGTTGTTCAACAGCGCACCATCACCCCAACGGGCCACGGGCAGTTGTTCTTCCAGGCGGATCGTCACTTGATCCGGCCACACGCGACGTACTTCGGCGTGGGCAATCCATGGCATCTGTTCCAGCTCGGAGCGCATGCCTGCCAGGTCGATGGTGAAGAAGCTCGACGCCACAAACGGGGCGATTCGCTGCTGCACGGCTTGCTGGCTGATGTAGCTCAAGTCACCCTGCACGCTGATCTTGGTGATCGGCCGGTCGGCATACGGCAGCAGGCGCTGGGCGCCTTCATACGTACCAAACCCCAGGGCCACCAGGATCACCGGCCAGAACAGCGCCTTGAGAAAACCAAAGTTGGCTTTCGGCATGCGCGCCGACATCGGCTCTTTAGCCACCATTCGGCTGGCACCACGCGGCACCGGCTTGCGGCCGGGAGCGGGTTGCTGATGACGAAGCGATGCGCCGTTCATGGTCTTAGCCTCGTGGCTCTATGCTTGCTGCCAGGATCGCCAGCACCAACTGCTGGAAATCCAGGCCGGCGGCACGAGCGGCCATGGGTACCAGGCTGTGGTCGGTCATCCCGGGTGCAGTGTTGACTTCCAGGAACCAGAAGTTCCCCTGGTCATCCTGCATCACGTCTGCCCGCGCCCAACCGGCGATACCCAGCGCCTCACAGGCTTTCGCCGTGAGGTCCATCAATTCCTGTTCCTTGGCTGCGTCGAGGCCGCACGGGATCCGGTACTGGGTATCGGAGGCCACATACTTGGCGTCGTAGTCGTAAAAGGTGTGGGGCGTGCCCAATGCGATGGGCGGCAATACCTGGCCACGCAGAGTAGCGATGGTGAACTCGGGACCTTGAATCCACTGTTCCACCAACACTTGCGAATCGTAGGTACTGGCCGCTTTCCATGCGTCAATCAATTCGGCGGCTGAGTTCACTTTAGCCATGCCGATACTGGAGCCTTCATGGGCTGGTTTGACGATCAAAGGCAGGCCCAGTTCCTTGGCTGCAGAAATACAATCGTCTTCGCTGCACAGCACGCTGTGACGCGGGGTCGGAATACCCAGGCTGTGCCACACCTGCTTGGTGCGCAACTTGTCCATGGCCAGGGCCGAAGCGAGGATGCCGCTGCCGGTATACGGAATGCCCAGGCACTCCAGCAGGCCCTGCATGCTGCCGTCTTCACCGCCACGGCCGTGAAGAATGATGAAGGCGCGGTCGATCTTCTCGGCCTGCAGGCGCGACAGGAAGTCATCACCCACGTCGATGCCGAACGCATTCACACCGGCACTTTGCAGCGCTTCCAGCACGGCATTGCCGGACTTCAGCGACACTTCACGCTCAGCGCTCTTGCCACCGAACAGCACCGCAACCCGGCCGAAGTCGGCAGGTTGAATGGTCGAGAACAGGGAGCCGTAGTCAGTGGTCATTTCGACTTCCCCTGTGCGGTGGCAAACAGCGGGCTTGCCAGCAATTTAGGGGCGAGGCCACCGATGTCACCGGCACCCTGGCACAGCAGGATGTCGCCGGCACGCAGCAGCGGCTTGACGATCGGCGCCAGGTCCACACCACGCTCGATGTAGATCGGGTCCAACTGGCCGCGTTGACGGATGCTGTTGCACAGCTTGCGGCTGTCGGCACCCGGGATCGGTTCTTCACCGGCCGGGTAGACTTCCATCAGCAGCAACACGTTGGCATCCGCCAGTACATTGACGAAATCGTCGTACAGGTCGCGGGTACGGCTGTAGCGGTGCGGCTGGTACACCATCACCAGGCGGCGTTCCGGCCAGCCACCGCGTACGGCCTTGATCACCGCTGCCACTTCGGTCGGGTGGTGACCGTAGTCGTCCACCAGCATCACGTTGCCGCCGTCCACCGGCAGTTCGCCGTAGACCTGGAAGCGACGACCCACGCCGGCAAAACCCGACAGGCCTTCGACGATGGCTTCATCGCTGACGCCTTCGTCGGAGGCGATGCAGATGGTCGCCAGGGAGTTGAGTACGTTGTGGTTGCCCGGCATGTTCACCGAGACATCCAGCGGCTCGCGGTCAGGACGCAGCACGGTGAAGAAAGTCTGCATGCCTTGCTGGCGCACATTGATCGCGCGCACGTCGCAGTCTTCGCTGAAGCCGTAGGTCACGGTCGGACGCTTCACCAGCGGCAGGATTTCGCGCACCACCGGATCGTCCAGGCACACCACGGCCAGACCGTAGAACGGCAGGTTGTGCAGGAACTCGACGAAGGTTTTCTTCAGTTTGTTGAAGTCACCGTCGTAGGTCGCCATGTGGTCGGCGTCGATGTTGGTCACCACGGCCACCAGCGGTTGCAGGTGCAGGAAGCTGGCGTCGCTTTCATCGGCTTCGGCGATCAGGTAACGGCTGGTCCCCAGTTGTGCATTGGTGCCGGCTGCATTCAGGCGGCCACCGATGACGAACGTCGGGTCCAGGCCACCGGCGGCGAACACCGAGGCGATCAGGCTGGTGGTGGTGGTCTTGCCGTGGGTACCGGCGACGGCGATGCCGTGGCGGTAGCGCATCAGCTCAGCCAGCATTTCGGCACGCGGCACTACGGGAATGCGGCGTTCAAGGGCGGTGGCCACCTCCGGGTTGGAGGTGTTCACAGCGCTGGAGACCACCAGCACGTCGGCTTCGGCAGCGTTCTCGGCGCGGTGGCCGATAAAGATTTTTGCGCCAAACGATTCCAGGCGCTCGGTGACCGGCGACATTTTCAGATCGGAGCCGGACACCTGGTAACCCAGGTTCAGCAACACTTCGGCGATCCCGCACATGCCCACGCCTCCGATACCGACGAAGTGGATGCGACGGATGCGGCGCATTTCCGGCTGTGGCATGGCTTTCTGATTCTCAACCATGGGCCACCTCCAGGCAGATATCGACCACGGTGCGGGTTGCGTCAGGTTTGGCCAGGCGGCTTGCGGTGCTCGCCATGCTGTTCAGTCGTTCCGGTTGCATCAAAACCTCGGTCAGGCGTGCGGCCAAATCGGCGGCGCCAGTCGTTCTTTGCGGCAGCAGGAAGGCAGCGCCCTCCCCGGCCAAATATTCGGCGTTGCGGGTCTGGTGATCGTCGATCGCGTGGGGCAAAGGCACCAGCAAGGACGGCAGACCGGCGGCGGCCAGTTCACTGACGGTCAACGCACCTGCGCGACAGACCACCAGGTCGGCCCAGCCATAGGCTTGGGCCATGTCTTTGATGAAGGGCTGCACATTCGCCTCCACACCCGCATCGCGATAACGCGTCGCGGTCACTTCATCGTGGTTCTTGCCGGCCTGATGGAAGATCTCCGGGCGCAGCTCCACGGGGAGTTGCGACACCGCTTCAGGCAGCAATTTGTTCAACGGTTCGGCGCCCAGGCTTCCGCCCAGGATCAACAGGTGCGCCTTGCGACCGGCCAATGGCTGGCGGGCGATGTCCATGAACAGTTCGGTACGCACCGGGTTGCCGGTGGTACGCAACTTGTCCGCGGCACCAAAGGTCTTCGGAAACGCCTCGCATACCCGTGCAGCCAAGGGCACCAGCAGGCGGTTGGCAGTGCCGGCCACGGCATTCTGCTCGTGGACGATCACTGGCACGCCGGCGAGTCTTGCCGCAACACCGCCCGGGCCGGTCACGTAGCCACCAAAGCCCAGCACGCATACCGGCTTCACTTCGCGGATCACCTTGCGCGCTTGCCACACGGCCTTGAGCAACACGAACGGCGCCTTCAGCAGGGACAATTTGCCCTTGCCACGCAAGCCGGTGACGTTGATCAAATGCAGCGGCAAGCCGGCATTCGGTACCAGATCGTTTTCGATGCCGCGCGGCGTACCGAGCCAATGCACGGTGTAGCCACGATTCTGGAACTCACGGGCACAGGCCAGCGCCGGGAACACGTGGCCACCGGTGCCGCCTGCCATGATCAGCACGTTAGCGCCCATGGTTCGGCTCCTCGGCGAAGTCGCTTTCGCTGAACTCCATCTCTTCGCTGCCCAGGTGGGTCCGACTCTCCCACTCGATGCGCAGCAACAACCCGAGACAGGCGCAGCAAATCACCAACGAGCTGCCGCCGTAGCTGAGGAACGGCAAGGTCAGGCCCTTGGTCGGCAGCAGGCCGACGTTCACCCCGATGTTGATCAGGAACTGGCCGATCCACAGGAACGACAAGCCGTACGCCACGTAGGCGGCGAAATATTGCTTGGCCTTTTCGGCCCACAAGCCGATGTACATGCCGCGAACACACACGAACACGAACAGCGCGACGGTGCACAGCGAACCGACCACACCCAGCTCTTCGGCGAGTACCGAGAACACGAAGTCGGTGTGGGCTTCCGGCAGGTAGAACTGCTTCTGCACGCTATTGCCCAGGCCCACGCCCAGCCACTCACCGCGACCGAAGGCGATCAACGCCTGGGTCAGTTGGTAGCCGGAACCGAACTGATCGGACCACGGGTCGGTAAAGGTAATCAGACGGGCCATCCGGTAGGGTTGCGCCTGCACCAGAATGGTCACGGCGGCCACCGCCAGCACCACCATCAGGGTGAAGCGGAACAGGCCGACGCCACCGAGGAACAGCATCGCCGCCGCCGCGCCCATCATTACAACGGTGGCACCGAAGTCCGGCTCCATCAGCAACAGGCCGGCCATGGGCAGCAGCACGATGAACGGCTTGAAGAAGCCCATCCAGCTTTCGCGTACTTCTTTCTGGCGCCGCACCAGGTAGCCGGCGAGGTAGATCACCACGAACACCTTGGCGATTTCCGAGGGCTGCACGTTGAACGCACCGAAGCCGATCCAGCGCATCGAGCCGTTCACCTCACGCCCGATGCCGGGCAGGATCACCATCACCAACAGGCCGAAGGCGCCCACCAGCATCAGCCAACCCAGGCGCTGCCAGGTGGCGATCGGGATCATCATGGTGACGATGCATGCGCCAAGGCCAATCACCAGGTACACCAGGTGACGGATCATCATGTACAGGGTGTTGCCCGATTGCACCGCAGCCACTTCCGAGGAGGCCGAGGTGATCATCACCAGGCCCAGGCCCAGCAGCGCGAGGCAACCGGCGAGCATCGGGAAGTCCAGGTCGATACCGCGCCCGGTAATGATCGGCGACGGGTACGGCTTGATGATGTTACGGAAATTGATACTCATGCCAAGGCCTCCACGGCGCGGGCGAACAGCTGGCCGCGCTCTTCGTAGTTCTTGAACATGTCGAAACTGGCGCAGGCAGGCGACAGCAGCACCACGTCGCCCGGCTGAGCCAAGGCTTTGGATTGGGCGATGGCATCGTCCAGGGACTGCGCGCGCACCTGCGGTACGGCGTCGCCCAGGGCATCGGCGATCAGGCCGGAATCACGACCCATCAACACCACGGCGCGGCAGTTGGCGGCGACCGGGCCTTTAAGGTCCTTGAAGTCGGCACCCTTGCCGTCGCCACCGGCAATCAGCACGACCTTGCCCTGAATGTCGGCACCCAAGCCTTCGATGGCAGCGAGTGCCGCACCGACGTTGGTGGCCTTGGAATCGTTGTAATAGCCAACGCCATCCAGCTCGCGAACCCACTGGCAGCGATGCTCAAGGCCGGCAAAGCTGCGCAGGGCCGAGAGCATGGCGTCGAACGGCAAGCCAACTGCGTGACCGAGCGCCAGCGCCGCCAGGGCGTTGGCCTGGTTGTGGGCACCACGGATTTTCAGTTCGCGCACCGGCATCAGGTTCTGGAATTCGAAGGCCAGGTATTTCTCGCCGTTCTCTTCCCGAAGGCCGAAGGCCTTGAAGTCAGGCTTGTTCAGGCCGAAGGTCCAGCACGGCAGACCTTCGCCGATCAGCGGACGGCTCAGGGCATCCTGACGGTTCACCACCACTTGCCGCGCGCCACGGAAGATCCGGTGCTTGGCCAGGTGATACGCCGGCAGACCGCTGTAGCGGTCCATGTGGTCTTCGCTGACGTTGAGCACGGTGGCCACTTCGGCGTTGAGCTGGTCAGTGGTTTCCAGCTGGAAGCTCGACAGCTCCATCACGTACAGCTCGACGTCGTCGTTGAGCAGGTCCAGCGCCGGCGTGCCGAGGTTGCCGCCCACGGCCACGCGCTTGCCGGCCGCAGCCGCCATCTCGCCCACCAGGGTGGTGACGGTGCTTTTGGCATTGGAACCACTGATGGCCACGATCGGCGCCTTCGCGTTACGCGCGAACAGCTCGATATCGCCGGACAACTTCACGCCACGGGCCGCCGCCGCTTGCAGGGCCGGGGTCGCCAGGGCCAGGCCGGGGCTCACGTAGAGCTCATCGGCACGGCACAGAAACTCGACATCCAGCTCGCCACAACGCACTTCCACGTGCGGGTAGTCACGGCGCAGCGTGACCAGCTCCGGTGGATTTTCCCGCGTATCGGCCACGGCAAACGACGTGCCCCGGTTCGCCAGGAAGCGAACCAGGGACATGCCGCTCTTGCCGAGGCCGACAACGATGCGGAAGTGGTCTGAAGCGATCAGGGACACTCGTTTCTACCTCAGTTTCAGGGTGGCAAGGCCGAACAGAACCAGAATCACGGTGATAATCCAGAAACGGACAATCACCCGCGGCTCAGGCCAGCCCTTGAGTTCAAAGTGGTGGTGAATCGGCGCCATGCGGAATACGCGGCGCCCGGTCAATTTGAAGGAGGCAACCTGGATCACCACCGACAGGGTTTCCATCACGAACACACCGCCCATGATGAACAGGACGATTTCCTGGCGGACGATCACCGCGATGGTGCCCAGGGCCGCGCCCAGCGCCAGTGCGCCGACGTCGCCCATGAAGACTTGTGCGGGGTAGGTGTTGAACCACAGGAAGCCCAGGCCCGCACCGATCAACGCGCCGCAGAACACAATCAGTTCGCCTGCGCCCGGTACATACGGGATCAGCAGGTATTCAGCGAATTTCACGTTACCCGACAGGTAGCAGAAGATGCCGAGGGCGCCGCCCACCATCACCGTCGGCATGATCGCCAGGCCGTCGAGGCCGTCCGTCAGGTTGACCGCGTTGCTGGAGCCGACGATCACGAAGTAGGTCAGCACCACGAAGCCGACGCCCAGTGGAATGCTGGCGTCCTTGAGCATCGGGATGATCAGGGTGGTTTCCACCGCGCTTGGCGCAGTCATGAACAGGAAGATCGCCGCGCCGAGGCCGAACACCGACTGCCAGAAATACTTCCAGCGGCTAGGCAGCCCCTTGGAGTTCTTCTCGATCACCTTGCGGTAGTCATCTACCCAACCGATGGCGCCGAACAGCAGGGTCACCAGCAGCACGGTCCAGACATAACGGTTATGCAGGTCAGCCCACAGCAGCGTACTGATGCCGATGGACGACAGGATCAACGCACCGCCCATGGTCGGGGTGCCGGATTTGGACAGGTGCGACTGCGGGCCGTCGTTGCGTACCGACTGGCCAATCTGCAGGTTTTGCAGGGTACGGATCATCCATGGCCCGAGGAACAGCGACAACGACAGCGCGGTCAGCACACCCAGGATCCCGCGCAGGGTCAGGTACTGAAAGACCGCGAAGCCTTTGTGGAACTGTTGCAGATACTCAGCCAGCAGCAGCAGCATTAATGTTTCTCCGTACTTGAGCCACACAAGGCCGCGACGACGTTTTCCATCACCGCGCTGCGCGATCCCTTGATCAAAATAGTGGTGTGTTTGTCTTGTTCAGCCGCACTCAGTGCCTGGATCAGTTCGGCCTGGCTGGCGAAATGCCTGGCGCCCGGCCCGAAGGTGTCCACGGCGTGCAGCATGTTCGGGCCAACGGCGTAAAGGGCATCGACCTTGCCGGCGGCGTACGCGCCGACTTCACGGTGAGACTGTTCGGCCCACTCGCCCAGCTCGGCGATATCTCCCAGCACCAGCACCTTGCGACCGTCGAAGCTGGTCAGCAGGTCGATGGCGGCACAGATCGAGGACTGGTTGGCGTTGTAGGTGTCATCAATCACGCGCATGCCGTTGCTGGCCAGTTGCGCGACGGTGCGGCCCTTGACCGGTTGCACGGCGCCAAGGCCGGTGGCGATGCCAAACAACGACACGCCCAGCACGTGGGCGGCGGCGGCGGCAGCCAGGGCATTGGCGACGTTGTGGTTGCCCAGCAGGTTCAGTTGTACGTGCTCGTCACCTCGCGGGGTATGCAGGGTGAAGGACGGGCAGCCACGGGCGTCGGCCTTGATATTCGAGGCATGGAAATCGGCAGCGGCGTTGTGCACCGCGAAGCTCAACACCTTGCGACCGGCGGCACGTACACGCCAGGTTTCGAAGGCCTTGTCATCGAGGTTCAGCACGGCAGTGCCGGATGCGTCGAGGCCTTCGATGATTTCGCCCTTGGCTTCGACGATCTTTTCAGGGCCGCCAAACTCGCCGACGTGGGCAGTACCGGCGTTGCTGATCACCGCGACATGAGGCTTGGTCATGGCCACGGTGTAGGCGATTTCGCCGATGCGCGAAGCACCCAGCTCAATGACGGCCGCCGTGTGTTCCGGGGCCAGTTCGAGCAGGGTCAGCGGAGCGCCGAAGTCATTGTTCAGGTTGCCACGGGTCGCCAGGACCGGGCCGCGCGTGCGCAGGATGCCGGCCAGCAGTTCCTTGACCGTGGTCTTGCCGCTGGAACCGGTGATCGCCGCAACAGGCTTGGTGAAGGCGGCACGGTTCAGCGCCCCCAGTTGGCCGAGGGCCAGGCGGGTGTCGGCGACCAGCAATTGTGGCAGCGTCGAGTCAGCGACTTCGCGCTGCACCAGAGCGCCGACAGCGCCTTTGGCAGCGACGTCATTCAGGTAGTCATGGCCATCGAAACTCGGGCCGGCCAAGGCGACAAACAGTTGCCCGGGCTTGATCGTCCGGCTGTCGATGCTGACGCCATCAAAGCTGCAATCAGCCGACAGCACACGGGCCGACAAGGCCTGGGTCAGTTCGCTGAATTTAAGCGGCTTAAGCATGAGCCACCTCCCACGCGGTCAGGGCATGATCAGCCTCGACCAGATCGGAGAAGGCGTGGCGTTCGCCGTTGATTTCCTGATAGTCCTCGTGACCTTTACCGGCCAGCACCACCACGTCGTCAGCACTTGCGCCGGCGATCAATTGGGCGATGGCTGCACCGCGACCGGCGACGAACGTCGCCTTGGACGCATCTTTAAAGCCGACACGAATGTCATCGAAAATCTGGCTTGGGTCTTCGCTGCGCGGGTTGTCGTCAGTGACTAGCACACCGTCGGCCAGGCGCTCGACGATTTCCGCCATCAGCGGGCGCTTGCCGCGATCGCGGTCACCGCCACAGCCGAACAGGCACAGCAATTTACCCTTGGCGTGGGGGCGCAGGGCCTGCAGGATTTTTTCCAGGGCGTCCGGCGTGTGGGCGTAATCGACCACCACCAGCGGCTGGGTGCCGCCGCCGAGGCGTTGCATGCGACCGGCCGGGCCTTCCAGCTTCGGCAACACCCGCAGGATTTCGTCGAGGGCGTAATCCAGGCCAAGCAAGGCACCGACGGCGGCCAATACGTTGCTCAGGTTGAAACGCCCGAGCAAGGTGCTGCGCAAATGGTGCTCGCCCTGTGGCGTAACCAGCGTGGCGCGCACGCCTTCGTCATCAAAGGTGGCTTCACGGCAATACAGGTAGGCGCTGGAGTCTTCCAGGCTGTAGCTGATCAGGCGACCGTCGCCTTGGGCGGCGGCCAGTTGGCGACCGAATTCGTCGTCCAGGTTGACCACCCGGCACTTCAGGTCATTCCAGGCAAACAGCCGGGCCTTGGTGGCGGCGTAGGCCTCCATGGTCCCGTGGTAATCCAGGTGATCGCGGGACAGGTTGGTCATCACCGCCACGTCGAACGCCAGGGCAGTCACGCGCCCCTGGTCCAGACCGTGGGACGAGACTTCCATGGCAACCGCCTTGGCACCGGCCTTTTTCAGGTCGGCCAGGGTCGCTTGCACGGCAATCGGGTTAGGCGTGGTGTGCAGCCCGCTTTGCAGCGCGCCGTAGAAACCGGTGCCCAGGGTGCCGACGATGCCGCAATGCTGACCCAGCAGGTCAAGCGCCTGGGCAACCAATTGGGTCACGCTGGTCTTGCCGTTGGTACCGGTCACGCCCACCAGGTTCAGGGTGCGGCTCGGGTCGCCATAAAAGCGCCCGGCGATGTCCGACAATTGCGCAGCCAGGCCCTTGACCGGAATCAAAGGCACGTCGGTGATCGGCAGCACGGTGGCGCCTTCCACTTCATAGGCTACTGCCGCAGCGCCGCGTTGCAGCGCGTCGGCGATATGGTCACGGCCGTCGAACTTGCCACCCGGCACTGCCAGGAACAGGTCGCCGGCACGCACATTACGGCTGTCCAGGGTCAACTCGCGAATCAGCAGATCGCGGCCGGCGTGGGCAAAAATCTTGTTCAGGCTCAGAGACATCAGCCGCGCCCTCCATTGGCTTTTACAGCAGCGGCCGGCGGGCCGGCGTTCGCTTGTTGGGTAGCCGGCAGGTTGTCCGGCGTGATGTTCATCAGGCGCAACGTCCCGGACATCACCTTGCTGAACACCGGCGCCGATACCAGGCCACCGAAGTAACCGGCTTTGCTCGGCTCATCGATCACCACGACGATGGCGTAGCGCGGATCGCTCATCGGGCCGAAGCCTGCGAACAGCGAGCGGTAGGAGTTTTCGGCGTAGCCCTTGGTACCCACGGCGGTTTTACGCGCGGTACCGGACTTGCCTGCCACGTGATACGCCGGCACCTGGGCACGGAACACGCCACGTGGTGCTTCGATCACTTGTTGCAGCATGCCTTGCATGGTCTTCGCGACGTTTTCCGGGATCACCTGGGTCGCAGGCGGCGCCTCGTCCAGGTGGATCAGGCTCAGCGGCACCATGCGGCCGTTGTTGGCCAGCACCGAGAAGGCGTGGGCCAGCTGGATGGCTGTTACCGACAGGCCATAACCGTAGGAAAGCGTGGCGGTCTCGGCTTTTTTCCAGTCACGGTAGTTCGGCAGGTTGCCCACACGTTCGCCCGGGAAGTCCAGGCCGGTGGGTTGCCCCAGGCCGACTTTCTGCGCGAGGTGGTAGATGGCTTCGCCGCCGATATCGAAGGCGACTTTACTCATGCCCACGTTACTGGAGTTGATCAGGATACCTGTCAAATCCAGCACCGGACCTTCGGTGCGCGACACGTCACGAATGGTGTATTTGCCCAGCTGCAATGTGCCCGGGTAAACCTCGACCTTATCGGCCGGTTTCCAGCGCCCGGTTTCCAGGGCGGCACTCATGGAAATGGCTTTCATGGTCGAACCCGGCTCGAACACGTCGATCATGGCGCGGTTGCGCATCATCGCCGGTTGCAGGTTGCGACGGTTGTTGGGGTTGTAGGTCGGCTGGTTGACCATGGCGAGAATCTCGCCGGTCTTCACGTCCATGATCACCAGGCTGCCGGCTTTCGCACCGTTCTCGATGATCGCGTTACGCAGCTCACGGTTGGCCAGGTATTGCAGGCGCAGGTCAATCGACAACGCCAAGGGCTTACCGGCCTTGGCGTTTTTGGTGACCTGGACATCCTTGATCAGTCTGCCGCGCCGATCCTTGATGACCTGTCGTTTGCCGGGAACCCCGGCCAGCCATTCGTCGTAGGCGAGTTCCACGCCTTCGCGACCGTGATCATCAATGTCGGTGAAACCCACCATATGGGCAGTGGTTTCGCCGGCCGGGTAGAAACGCCGAAATTCCTCGATGCCGTAGACACCGGGGACTTTAAGGTCGAGTACTTGCTGGCCTTGTTCGGGGGTGAGCCCGCGAACCAGGTAGATGAATTCTTTATTGGCCTGGGCTTCGAGGCGTTCGCTCAGGGCTTTCGGGTCCTGGCCCAGGGCGGCAGCCAGTTCCGGCCATTTGTCCTTGGCGGTCTGCATTTCCTTGGCGTTGGCCCACAGGGTGGTCACCGGGGTACTGACGGCCAGGGGCTCGCCATTACGGTCGGTGATCAGGCCGCGGTGTGCAGGAATCGGGATATGCCGCAGGCTACGGGCATCGCCCTGGCCGATCAGGAAGTCACGGTCCACCACTTGCAGGTCGATAATCCGCCAGGCAATCGCGCCCACCATCAGTGCCAGCAACCCCAGCACTACGCGGAAACGCCACGGGTAGAGTGCGCCCTCGAGTTTCATCATGGCGCCACCATGCGAACTTCTGCAGCGCCCGGGATGTGCATCTTCAGTTGTTCAGTGGCCAGCACTTCGATGCGGCTGTGGGCCGTCCAGGTACTTTGCTCGAGGATCAATCGGCCCCACTCCGCCTGCGCCTTGTCGCGCACGCTCAATTCCCCGTACAGGGTATTGAGCAGTTGACGGTTGTAGTGGGCGCTGTAGGACACCGCAATCGCGGACACCAGCACGCCAACAAATAGCAGCAACATAAAGAAGCTGCCGCCCGGAAGGGGCTTGGCGAAAAGCTTGCTCACCGCAACTTCTCCGCAACGCGCATGACAGCGCTACGGGCACGTGGGTTGGCCTTGAGTTCGGCTTCGGAAGCGAACTGCGCTTTGCCATGGATTTTGATTTTCGGCACAAAAGCTTCGTAACGCACCGGCAGGTTGCGCGGCAGGTTGTCGGACTCGCCCTTGACCAGGCGACGCATGAACAATTTGACGATGCGGTCTTCCAGGGAGTGGAAGCTGATCACCACCAGGCGACCGCCCACTTCCAGAGCTTCCAGGGCGGCTTCGAGGCCGGCTTCCAGGTCGCCCAATTCGTTGTTGACGTGAATACGCAGGCCCTGGAACGCACGGGTTGCCGGGTTCTTGCCCTTTTCCCATGCAGGGTTGGCGACTTTCAGCACCTCAGCCAGGTCGGCCGTGCGCTCGAACGGCTGGATTTCCCGGCGTTCGACCACGGCACGCGCCATGCGGCCAGCGAAGCGCTCTTCGCCGTATTCCTTGAACACACGGGTGATTTCTTCGTGGGGAGCGGTAGCGATGAACTGCGCGGCGCTGATGCCACGGCTTGGGTCCATGCGCATGTCCAGCGGGCCGTCGTTCATGAAACTGAAGCCACGCTCAGGGTCGTCCAGCTGTGGGGAAGACACGCCCAGGTCCAGCAGAACCCCGGCCACCTTGCCCGCCATGCCACGTTCGGCGACTTCTGCACCGAGCTCGGCAAAGCTGCGCTGCACAACGACAAAGCGGCCGTCTTCGGCCGCTAGCGCTTGCCCGGTGGCAATCGCTTGAGGGTCTTTGTCGAACCCGAGGAGCTTACCGTCCGGACCCAGCTGGCTGAGGATCAGCCGACTGTGCCCGCCCCTGCCGAAGGTGCCATCCAAATAGCAGCCATCCGCGCGTACGGCGAGAGCCTCAACGGCTTCGTCAAGCAGTACGGTGATGTGGTTAAAGCCGCTATCAATAGTCACAGGATCAAATCACGCAGTTCATCAGGCATGGCGCCCGGTTGTTGAATAGCAGCCAGGTCAGCTGCAGAAACAGCATCCCAGGCATCTTCGTCCCACAATTGGAACTTGTTCAGTTGGCCTACCAGCATCGCGCGCTTGTCCAATTTGGCGTATTCGCGCAGACGCGGTGGAACCAGGAAACGACCACTGCCATCGAGTTCGAGGTCGACGGCATTACCAATCAGCAAGCGTTGCAGGCGGCGGTTCTCTTCACGCAGTGAAGGCAGTGCACGCAACTTGGTTTCAATCAGCTCCCACTCATCGAGCGGGTACACACATAAACAGGGATCAACGGCATCGATGGTGATGATTAATTGCCCGGAACTTCGCGAAATGAGCTCGTCACGATACCGGCTCGGCATGGCGAGACGGCCTTTTGCATCGAGACTGATAGCGTTAGCTCCGCGAAACACAGATGCGTTTCTCCAAATTTTAGCGTTTTACGTTCAAAAAACCCACTTTGTGCCACTTTCCGCCACTTGCGCACACTATAGGAATGCGCCCACCACACCGTCAAGGCGCGGATTCAAGGAAAAGCCTTACAGAACGGAGATTTAGGAAGGTAAAGGGAGGAGAAACGAGAGTTTGACGGCGATTTTGACTCAACAACACCAAATAGCTCAAAGAGCTAAGGCTTAAAGTTAAAGTAATTTATTAAGAGTAAGATTTTTTCGGTATTACGAAGACGCATCTGCTGACGATTCAGCAGGGAGGGATTCTCGCGTTACTACCAGGTTCCTGCCCGAGATTCGGACAGAAGGAAAAAAGGTGGAGAGTCGATCTGTAAGCCGGGTTCTGTCTTGAACAGTCATTCGTCTACGATGGCCATCACTGGACATCTTTAGCAACCTACCCGGTCCCAGCGCGGGCCACGCCTTGGGACCCTATTTGGTCTTGCTCCAAGTGGGGTTTACCTAGCCACGAACTGTTGCCAGTCGTGCGGTGCGCTCTTACCGCACCTTTTCACCCTTACCGGTACCGAAGTACTTAGGCGGTTATTTTCTGTGGCACTTTCCGTAGGCTCACGCCTCCCAGGCATTACCTGGCACTTCGCCCTATGGAGCCCGGACTTTCCTCCCCCCTCTAATTTTCATAGAAGGCAGCGACTGTCCAATCGACTCTCCGCCGCGCAGGTTAACGGCACGGCGGCGTTAGAACAAGTATTAAAAGACACTAATGCCATCATGTTCAGACGGAGTGCAGGCTGGAACCCGGAACTATTCGCCCTTTTGTTTATCCAGCGCCACTTGATACAGGACGTTCTTGCGTACGCCGGTTATTTCCGCGGCCAATGCAGCGGCGCGCTTCAATGGCATCTCCTTGAGCAGCAGGTCAAGAATGCGCATTGCCTCGCTGCCCACGGCATCTTCGCTTTCCGGCGCCGACCAGCCGGCTACCAGCACTACGCACTCTCCGCGCTGCTGATTGCTGTCGCCCTCGACAAATTCGCGCAGTTCCTGCAGCGGCAAGCCCTTGAGGGTTTCGAAGGTCTTGGTGATTTCCCGCGCCAGCAGTGCCAGGCGATCGCCGCCGAACACCAGCTCCATATCTTGCAGGCACTCAAGGATGCGGTGCGGGGCTTCGTAGAAGATCAGCGTGCGTGGCTCTTCCTTTACCAGTTCCAGGCGCGCCCGGCGCCCGACGGCCTTGGCGGGCAGGAAGCCTTCGAAGATAAACCGGTCCGACGGCAAGCCGGCAGCAGACAATGCAGCAATCAGCGCGCACGCTCCCGGAACAGGCACTACATTGATACCAGCCGCCCGCGCCTGGCGAACCAGATGATAGCCAGGGTCGGAAATCAGCGGCGTACCCGCATCCGAGATCAACGCCACGTCATCACCCGCCAGCAAACGAGTGATAAAACGACTGCCTTCTTCACGCTCGTTGTGTTCGTGACAGGCGGCCAAGGGGGTCGGAATACCGAAATGCTGCATCAACCGCTGGGAGTGCCGAGTGTCTTCAGCCGCGATCAGTTTTACGTCGCGCAACACTTTCAGCGCACGCGCACTGATGTCGTCCAGGTTGCCAATGGGCGTCGCCACGACAAAAAGCGAGCCTGCAGTGGAATTCAAAGGACCTGGAGCAGTCAAAACGCACACCTCGATGGTTGGCAAAAGCCACATTGTAGCGCGTAGACGCCTTGAATATATGCCCTCGGGGCGGGTTCGATTTCAGCCGCCTATTGGTTCCTGCAACATTTACACGACCTAAATAGACGGTTTCACGCCAGTAACATCGCGCCCCGGCCAGTGCTTGGGTACAATTCCACGCTAATTTGATCGGTATCAGGAACACTTACATGATCGCTTGCCTGCGGCTGTTCTCTGCCCTCTGCCTCGCTGCCCTGTTGGCGGCTTGCGCCAGCTCGCCCTCGTCCAGCCTTGGCGACCTCCCCCGGACTCCGGATGCCAGCATCGAGCAACTGCTCGAACAGGCGACTTCGGCCAAGACTCCGGAAAAAGCCGCGCTGTTGCGCTTGAGTGCGGCTGACCTGGCGTTTCACCAAAACAATCCGGGACGCTCGGCGCAGATTCTTGCCCAGGTGCCACTGGACGTCCTGAAACCGGCGGCGCAGGTATTTGCCAGCACCCTGTCGGCTGAACTGGCGATGGCCCGCAACCAGCCCAAGGCAGCGTTGACGGCCTTGAATCACCCGAGCCTGCAAAGCCTCAAGGAACTGCCGCCTGAACAGCAGATCCGCACGGGCACCGTGCATGCCCGCGCCTATGAGGCCGACGGCCAGACCCTGGCCGCCGCCCGCGAGCGCGTCGCCATGGCCCCGCTGCTGACGGGCGATGCCTACAACAGCAACCACGAAGCCATCTGGGCACTGATTGCCGCCTTGCCTGCCGATCAACTGCAAGCCAGCGGCAACCCGACGCTGGACGGCTGGATCAGCCTGGCCCAGGCAGTCAAGGGCGCCGGCACTCTGGAGCAACAGCAGGCGGCCATCGACACCTGGCGCGCCCAGAACCCTGGCCACCCGGCAGCCTCGCAATTGCCGCAGCCGCTGACCAAGCTCAAGGAACTGGCCAGCCAGCCGCTGAACAAGATCGCCCTGCTGCTGCCGCAGGAAGGTCCTCTGGCCGGCGTTGCCAAGGCGCTGCGCGAAGGCTTCATGGCCGCGCACTACCAGGCTGAACAAGCCGGGCAGAAGCCGCCGGTGATCGAGTTCTACGACAGCTCGCGCCTGACCTCCATCGACGACTTCTACGCCAAGGCCCAGGCCGCCGGCGTGCAACTGGTGGTCGGCCCGCTGGAGAAACCGCTGGTCAAGCAACTCAGCGCACGCCCGCAATTGCCGATCACCACCCTGGCCCTGAACTACAGCGAAGCCGACCAGAACCCGGCGCAACTGTTCCAGTTTGGCCTGGCCGCTGAAGACGAAGCCCGTGAAGTGTCCCGTCGTGCTCGCGCCGATGGCCTGCACCGCGCCGCCGCCATGGTGCCGAAAGGCGAATGGGGCGAGCGCGTCTACAAGGCATTCCGTCAGGATTGGGAAGCCAATGGCGGCACCGTGGTGGGCGTCGAGTACGTTGACCAGCCGGTAGCCCTGGCCCAGCAGATTGCCGACCTGTTCCAGCTGCGCAAGAGCGAAGGCCGCACCAAGAGCCTGCAAAGCACGGTAGGTTCGGATGTTTCCGCCCAGCCATCGCGCCGCCAGGACATCGAGTTCATCTTCCTGGCCGTGACTCCGCAACTGGCCCAGCAGATCAAGCCGACCCTGAACTTCCAATACGCTGGCGACGTGCCGGTGTATGCGACGTCCCACGTGTTCAGCGCCAGTGGCGACAAGAACCAGTACCTGGACATGACCAACGTGATGTTCTGCGAAACCCCTTGGCTGCTGAACACCACCGACCCGCTGCGCAACCAGGTCGCTGCCCAATGGCCACAAGCCAACGGCAGCCTTGGCCGCCTGTACGCGATGGGTGTGGATGCCTACCGCCTGGCGCCGCGCCTGGGGCAGCTCAAGGCACTGCCGGACACTCGTGTCGACGGCCTGTCGGGCAACCTGGGCGTCAGCGCCAGCCAGCGTGTCGACCGCCAGATGCCATGGGCGAAGTTCGTCGGTGGCGAGATCCAGCGCCTGCCTGACACCCCGCGCTGATGCCCGAGCGGTCAAGCGCACAAAGCGGCAAGGACGCCGAACTTCAAGCTCTCGAGTACCTGCAACGACAAGGTCTGCGCCTCCTGGCGCAGAACTGGTTATGCAAACGCGGCGAGCTTGATCTGGTCATGCTTGACGGCGATACAGTAGTATTTGTCGAAGTCCGCTACAGAAAACACGCACAATGGGGTGGCGCGCTCGCCAGTATCGACGGGCGCAAGCGCCAGAAGCTGATACTCGCCGCGCAGTTTTTCCTGCTCAAGGAGCGTCGCTGGGCCGATCATCCCTGCCGTTTCGATGTGGTTGCCATAGAAAGCACTCCCCGGGGAACAGCCGATCTGAACTGGCTGCAAGATGCCTTTGACAGCTGATTCGCCGGACATCTACACCGCACTCTTTTGCTCTTTGCTTTGCGGGCTGCACATTCCTGTGCCAAACAGCCGCGCTACTTAAGGTCACACAGATGGACATGCAATCCCGAATTCGCCAGCTTTTCCAGGCCAGTATCGATACCAAGCAACAGGCGATGGACGTACTTGCACCGCACATCGAGCAAGCCAGTCAGGTCATGGTCAACGCCTTGCTCAACGAAGGCAAAATGCTTTCGTGCGGCAACGGCGGTTCGGCCGGCGATGCCCAGCATTTCTCCTCCGAGCTGCTCAACCGCTTCGAGCGTGAGCGCCCGAGCCTGCCGGCCATCGCCCTGACCACCGACACCTCGACGATCACCTCGATCGCCAACGACTACAGCTACAACGAAATCTTCTCCAAACAGATCCGCGCCCTTGGCCAGCCGGGGGACGTCCTGCTGGCGATCTCCACCAGCGGTAACTCGGCGAATATTATTCAAGCGATCCAGGCCGCACATGATCGTGAAATGATTGTCGTAGCATTGACCGGACGCGACGGCGGCGGCATGGCCTCGCTGCTGTTGCCCGAAGACGTGGAAATCCGCGTCCCGGCCAATGTCACCGCACGTATCCAGGAAGTCCACCTGCTGGCGATCCACTGCCTGTGCGATCTGATCGACAGCCAACTGTTCGGGAGTGAAGAATGACCGTTAAACGCCTTAGCCTATTGGCAATCACGCTGTGCCTAGGCATCAGCGGCTGCAGCTCGGTAATCGAAGCGAGCCGCGACACGCCCATCCAGGACGATAAAGGCACCCGCACTTTCGGCAGCAAAATCGATGACTCACTGATCGAGACCAAGGTTTCCGTCAACGTGTCCAAGGCCGCTCCAGACCTGGGCAACGGCGCGTCGCGCATCGTGGTCGTCAGCTTCAACGGCGTGGTGCTGCTCACCGGCCAAACCCCGCGCGCCGACTTGAAGGCCCAGGCTGAACAAGCTGCCGCCACTGTGCAGCGGGTCAAGAAGGTTCACAACGAACTGCAGGTGATGGAGCCGATCACCCTGCTGGCAATCAGCAACGACGCCCTGCTGACCACCAAGATCAAGACCCAGATGCTGACCGACAGCGCCATTCCCGGCTCTCGGATCAAGATCGTCACCGACAACGGCATCGTCTACATGATGGGCCTGCTGACCCAGGCAGAAGCCACCCGCGCCGCCAACCTGGTACAAAGTGTGTCCGGCGTACAGAAGATCGTGAAGCTGTTCGAATACATCGACTGATCTATCGTCAGCCACAAAAAAGGGCGCCGTGCATTGATTGCACGGCGCCCTTTTTATTGACTACAGGTTACTGGTACTGCTGGTACGGGTTGCCCTGGAACTGGTTGTTCTGTTGTGGCGCCTGTTGCTGCTGGGCGGCCGGCTGACCGTACTGCTGGCCTGGGATCGGACCCAGGTTGACCTCTACACGACGGTTCTGGGCACGACCATTGACGTCGGCGTTGCTGGCGATCGGGTTATCCGGGCCGGCACCGCGGGCACTCAGGTTGGTCGGGCTGACACCTTGGGAGGTCAGGTAATTGGCCACGCTCTGCGCACGACGCTGGGACAGGTCCATGTTGAGCTGACGGCTGCCGGTGCTGTCGGTGTAGCCAACGATCTGGATGGTGTTCTGGTTGAACTGCTTCAGCGAGTTCGCCAGGTTGTTCAGCGGCGTGTAGAAGCTGCTGGAAATCGCATCCGAGTTGGTGGCGAAGGTGATGTTACCCGGCATGATCAGCTTGATCTGGTCGCCCTGGCGCTGCACTTCGACACCGGTGTTGGCCATGCTGGCACGCAGTTTCTTTTCCTGCTGGTCGGCGTAGTAGCCGTAGCCCGCACCACCGATACCGGCGACGGCAGCGCCGATCAACGCACCCTTGCCGCGGTTGTTGTGGTCGATGGCTGCACCCGCCAACGCACCAGCCAGGGCGCCCAGGCCACCATACTTGGCGGTGTTGCTCACACCGGAAGAGCCACCACCCTGTGCCTGGCTGCCGTCATAAGGATTAGGTGAAGCGCAGCCCGACAACAGGGCTACGGCAGTAGCAACAACAAGCAGACGACGAGAAGTGAACATGAAGGAAGCTCCTACTTTTGCATTCGGTGATGCAGAGGACATTGGCATTGGACCTGTGCCGAGCTTGGAACACGACAAACGGTAAAAATTCCATCTCCACACAAGCCCGGCCACACTCAAACCCTAGCAGAGACTTCCTGAACGGTGATTGTCATTTTCTCTATATGTTTCGTCTGATAGTTGCCACTTGGTATCCGAAAAACTACCCACATTTTGCTTCACGCGCGGACAAACGGATTCTCACGCATTTCATCTCCCAGGCGCGTGTCCGGACCGTGCCCTGTCACCACCACCGCCGCCTCATCCAGGGTGTAGAGCCGTTGCTTGATCGAGCGCACGATGGTCGCCTGGTCACCGCCCCACAAATCCGTACGGCCCACGCCGCGCCGAAACAGGGTGTCGCCGGCAATCAGCAACTTCGCATCGGCGAACCAGAAACTCATCGAGCCGGGTGTGTGTCCAGGTGTATGCAAGGCAACCCCGCAACCACAGGCCAGCTCTTCTTCATCCTCCAGCCAACGATCCGGCGACGGCACTGGCGTGTAAGGCACGCGGAACATCTGGCACTGCATTTCCAGGTTGTCCCACAGAAACTGGTCTTCCTTGTGCAGGTGCAGGGTAGCGCCGGTTTTTTCCTTCAACTGCCCGGAGGCCAGGAAGTGATCGAGATGGGCGTGGGTGTGAATAATGCTGACCACTTTCAGGCCCAGCGCATCGAGGCGCGCCAGGATCAGCTCATGGTTGCCGCCCGGGTCGACGACGATGGCTTTTTTGGTGACGGGGTCGCCGATGATCGTGCAGTTGCACTGCAACGGGCCTACCGGGAACGTTTCGCGGATCAGCGCGGGAGACTGAATATTCATGGGTATTCCTGCAAATTCAAAGGCAAACTCTTTTGTACTGCATTCCGGCGCACAGTATGTTCGACCCTGCACCCGATCCGAAAGCGCTCGCGAGCGCACGGCTGTCAAACCCGGCAACTGCTAAGCTACTCTGGCGCCAGTCATACAACGCGCAACGTATAGCGCATGGAGTGGGACTTATGGCGACCCTCAGCCCATTGATCATCTGCGAACACTGCGATTGCGTGTACGAAAAAGTCGCGCTCGCCAAACATCAGAAGACCCTTTGCACCCGCTGCGCAGGCGTACTCCAGCGTTATAACGGGCTGTCGGTGGAACAACGCCTGGCCCTGACCCTGACCGCCACCGTGCTGTGGATTTTCGCCAACTTCTACCCGGTGATGAGCATCAGCCTGCAAGGCCTGAAAAGCAGCGCCACGTTATGGGATTCGGTGGTCGCACTGGCCCAGGGCCCGATCACCTTCATCGCGCTGGTGGCGGCGATTTCCATCATCATCGCGCCGGTGTTCCAGTTGCTGCTGTTGATCTGGGTGCTGGGCTTTGCGATGAAGGGCCAACGCTCGCCGGCGTTCAAGCTGTGCATGCGCTGGCTCGAAGCGCTTCGGCCCTGGAGCATGCTCGAAGTCTGCCTGCTGGGCGCCATGGTGGCGGTGTTCAAACTCGCCGGCATGCTGGATGTGTTGCCCGGCACCGGCCTGTTTGCCCTGGCCGCTCTCAGCCTGTTGCTGATCCGCATTGCCGGGCGTGATATTCGCGACCTGTGGGACATTTTATGAGCCGTCCACCGACCGCCAGCGAACTGAACCTGTGCCTGTGCCACAGCTGCGGCCAGGCTTGCGACGTCAGCACCGCGCCCGACGAATGCGAGCGTTGCGGCGCGCCGCTGCACCGGCGCAAGGTCCATTCGCTGACCCGTACCTGGGCCTATATGCTGACGGCGCTGGCGTTTTACGTGCCCGCCAACTTACTGCCGGTGATGAACACCTCGATGCTCGGCTCGGGCGCCGACAGCACCATCATGAGCGGCGTGCTGGAGTTCTGGCAGCACGGCGCCTGGGACATCGCCCTGATCATTTTCATCGCCAGCATCGCGGTGCCGGGTATCAAGTTCGTCGCATTGACGTTGCTGCTGGTCACCGTGCAGCGCAATAACCAGTGGGCGCGCAAGGAGCGCTCGAAGCTGTTTCGCTTCGTCGAAGTGATTGGCTACTGGTCGATGCTGGATGTGATCGTGGTGGCCTTGGTGGCCGCCCTGGTGCGGTTCCAGGCCCTGGGCACCATCGAGCCGCGCCTGGGCATTCTGTTCTTTGGCCTGGTGGTGGTTTTCACCATGCTCTCGGCAATGAGTTTCGACCCGCGCCTGATCTGGGAAAACCCACACAACGAGGAGATGCCGGATGGCGTCGCAAACCACTGACAAACCGCAGCCTGCGGGCTCGCCTGCGATCAAGACGCGGCGCTTCAGCGTCTCGCTGGTGTGGATCGTGCCGATTGTCGCGGTGCTGGTGGGCATTTCGCTGGTGGTGCACAGCATCCTTCAGCAAGGGCCGAGCATTACCATTACCTTCAAGACCGGCAGCGGCCTGACCGCCAACAAGACCGACGTGAAATACCGCAACGTGGTGATCGGCCAGGTGACTGATGTGGAGTTGAGCGACGATCAGAAAAGCGTCAACGCCACGATCAAACTGTCCAAACAGGCTGAAAGCTTCACCCGTGAAGACTCGCAGTTCTGGGTGGTGCGCCCACGTATCGGCGCCGGTGGCGTTTCCGGTATCGACACGCTGCTCTCCGGGGATTACATCGGCGCCGATATCGGCCAGTCCGATACCCGCGCCAACCGGTTCACCGGCCTGGAAAACCCGCCGCCCATTACCTATGGCGAACCGGGCAAGCGCTTCACGCTGCACACCCAGGATCTGGGTTCGCTGGATATCGGCTCCCCCGTGTACTACCGCAAGATTCCCGTTGGCCAGGTGGTGGCCTATGCCCTGGACGCTGATGGCAAGGGCGTGAACATCGACGTGTTCGTGCATGCACCCAATGACGCCTACGTCACCGAGAACACCCGGTTCTGGAACGCCAGCGGGATTGATGTGAGTGTCGGCGCCAACGGGTTTGCGCTGAAAACCGAATCCTTGTCGTCCATGCTGGTGGGCGGCATCGCCTTCCTCGCCCCGCCCTACAGCCCCAACGACAAGCCGGCCGACGAAGAACACTCCTATGAACTGTTCGCCGACCAGCAAACCGCGCTGGCCCCGCCCAATGGCAAGGCGCAATACCTGAACCTGCGGTTCGACCAGGCCTTGCGCGGGCTTACGGTGGGTGCGCCAGTGGAGTTCCTGGGTATCGAATTCGGCAAAGTGGTGTCGATCAACCTGGATTTCGACGAGAAAAAACGCAGCTTCCCGGTCAACGTCGGCATCGTGATCTACCCGCAGCGTCTCGGCGAAGCCAACACCAAAATGCTCACGGTCTTGAAGCATGACCCCAACGACGAAGCTGGCGGTGTGCGCCTGATAGGCAGCTTCATCGAACACGGCCTGCGCGCCCAGGCCCGCAGCGGCAACCTGCTCACTGGCCAGCTCTATATCGCCCTGGACTTCTTCCCCAAGGCCGACAAAGTCGTGTTTGACCCGAACCTGCGCCCCGTCAGTATTCCGACCATCCCCGGCAACCTGGAACAACTGCAGGAAAAACTCGAAGGCATCGTCAACAAGATCAACCAGCTGCCGATCGAGCGAATTGCCGGCAACCTCGACGGCAGCCTGGTGGAACTGCGCAAGGGTCTCGGCCAGTTCAACGCCAAGACACTGCCGGGGGTGCAAAACACGCTGGCCGACGTGAGTAAAACCCTGCAATCCGCCAGTTCGACCCTGGCCGAGGATTCGCCGCAACGGGAACAGTTGACCCAGACCCTGGACGAACTGAGCCGCATGTCGCGCTCCCTGCGAGAGCTGTCGGACTACCTGGCACGCCATCCCGAATCGCTGATTCGCGGTCGCCCCGACAACGCCGCGCCCTCCGACCTGCAAGGGCCACCGCGCAAATGACCACAGGAGCAACCACCATGGCTTTGCCGCTGAAGATCACGCTGCTCACCGGGTTGCTGCTGCTGACGGCGTGCCGCAGTGAGCCCATTCAATTTCATACCCTGACGCCGGTGCAGCGCAGCAATGCGTCATTGGCCGCGGGGGGCGAGATCCGGATTGAAAGCATCACGGTCCCGCCACAGGTCGACCGGCCGCAGATTGTCATCCGCCAGGGTGACAGCGGCGTGGCCATTCTCGAGACGCAATGGTGGGCTGCCAGCCTGGTGGATGAGTTGCGCAGCGCGCTGGTGGATCAACTCGCCAGCAGCCGGAAAAACCTGGCGGTGCGCATTGAGGTCCAGCGCTTTGACTCGATCCCCGGGCAGTACGCCCTGCTCGACGTCAAATGGCGGCTTCGCCAGACGGGCACGGACGAACGCACGCCGCTGACGTGTCGCACGGTGGTGCAGTCGCCATCCGGTCCGACCATTGACGACCTGGTGATCGCGCAGCAAAACAACGTCAAGCGGTTTGCCGCGCTGCTCAGCCAGGCCGCCGACAAGTCATCGAGTGAGTGCCCCGCCGTGCGGTAAACATTGATCCAGGGGATCGAGCCATGCGCACATTCTGGAAGTGGTATCAGCAACTGCTGGAGAATGACTTCAGCACCCAGGTCTTCGACAATGTGAAGAACCTGCTGGTATGCGCGCTGTTGTTTGCTGCGGGCACCAACGCACTGGCCGGGAAACATGAGCTGTTCCTCGGCATCCTGGCGTCAAGCGTGGCCGGGTGGGGCTTGATCGTGGTCTCAAGCTTGCTGATGGTGCTGAATGTGAGCGATGGCATCCGCCGGCTCGCCAAGCTGCGTTATCACCTGGTCCTTCAGCTGCTGCTTATCCTGATCTATGTGCTGGTGGCAGCCCGCGTGGTGGAAATCGTCTGGGGCTTTCGATCCCATTGATCCAGGTTTCTACCCCAGCAATCCCATCTCCTGCGCCCGCGCCACCGCCTGTGTGCGCCGCTCCACCCCGAGCTTGCTGTTGATATGGCTGGCGTGGGTTTTCACGGTGTGCAGGGAGATAAACAGCTGATTGCTGATCTCCTGGTTTGAACAACCCTGTGCGATCAGGTGCAGCACCGCCAGTTCACGGGTGCTCAGGGTCTCCAGTGTGTGTGGGGTTTCAACTACTGCAACATCCGGCAAGAGTGCCAGCAGGCCTTGGTTCAACAGTCCATGGGGATCCCGAGACAGCTGCTCCCGCGTCCACTCGGGATAGCGTTCCAACAGGCGCTGGAAAGGTTGCATCGCGCCACCGGCAGCCGCTTCAAGCGCGCGGGCAAACACCGGGCGGGCCTGGGCTTCCTGGCCACCGTCCAGCAGTAACAGTGCCTGCTGGGTCAGCGCCATCAGGCTGATCATCTGCCGGCCGCTGTTATGGGCCTGGCGTGCCAGTTCGTCGAGCCGTTGCAGTGAAGTCGCCGGCTGATGACGGATGGCGTCGAGTGCCGCCTGTTGCAACTCGATATGTTGCGGCAGGTGCGGGTGGAACTCCGGTGCGGCAGCGGCCTGTTCACCGTTGTAGGTTTGCCCCAGCCGCGTCAGCCAGGCATCGGCCAGGTCGGTGCGCCCCTGAGCCAGCCATAGCTCGCATTTGACCAGGGTGATCATCGCCAGATAGAAAATCGGCGGCACGTCCCAGATATGCATCAGGCGCTCGGCCTCGGCCAGTTCGGCAAAGGCCACGGAGAAGTCGCCACGGCGACCTTCGAAGCTGGCGATCACACAGTGGCCGATCAACACGCTGATATCCCGACAGGCTCGCGCCTCCGTCAACCCGGCACGCAGCCGAGCGAGCCCGGCTTCAGGCTGGCAGCGCATCAGCAGCAAATAGCCTTCGTACAACGCCAGGCGCGCGCGCACTGCGTACAGGCGTTGCGGCGCCAGGCCTTGCAAACGTTGCAGGCCCTGGCGCACCTCATCCAGCGACCGCAGGATCTCGCCACGGGCCTGCAGTACACGGGCTCGGTCGTAATGGGCCAGCGCTTCAAACAATGGATTGCCGACCCGCTGCGCCAACTCCAGGGATTCGCGGTTCAGGCCGCGGGCGCGCCACAGGTCGGCGTCGACAATGGCCAGGTTGGACAGGGTCGACAGGCACATCAACCGCTGGCCATAGCGTTTGTGCGGCAGGCTTTCCAGAGCCTCGCTGCAATACGACTGGGTCAGCTCACGATCACCACGGCCCCGGGCAATAATCCCGCTGAGGGCCAGCCATTGCGCCAGCATCGACTTTTGCGCGGTGGCCGACGGGGCCGGTAAAAAACGGCTGAGGTGGCTGGCCAGTTCCTGCGCCGCATCCAGCTGGCAGGCCAGGCCCAACGCCCAGCTGTAGAGCACGATCAGGCGTGGCGTACTCATCAGCAAACTGTCGGGCAAGTCCATTTTCCAGCGCAGCAGCATGCCGACATTCTGCTCCGCCAGCAGTTGCTCTTCGGACAGGTTCTGCACCAGGTTTGCCGCCACATCCAGGTGACCCGCACGCAGCGCCTGCTCCACTGCCTCGTCGATCAAGCCCTGGGCATTGAACCAGCGGCAGGCCCGCAGGTGCAGGCTGGCTGCCGGCAACACGGCATTGCTCGCGCGCCGGGTGCGCAGCAGGTCGGAAAACAGATGGTGATAACGGTACCAATGGCCCTGCTCGTCCAGCGGCACCAGGAATACCTGGTGGGCTTGCAGGTAGCGCAGGATTTCCGTGCTGTCGTGGGCCTCGCGCACGGCGTCGCACAGCTCGCTGCAAAAGCGCTCCTGGGACGCGGTGTCGTAGAGGAACGCCTGGACTTCCGAGGGCAGGCAGTCGATGACTTCTTCGAGCAGGTAATCGCGGATCAGCCCTTCCCCGCCGTGCAAACCCTGGGGCAGCGTACCTTCGCTGCCGGCCTCGGAAGCCGCCAGCAGCCAGAAACGCAGGCCGGCCACCCAGCCTTCGCTGCGCCGGATCAGGTTATCCAGGGCTTCACCACGCAATGAACTGCTGTGGCGATCCAGCAGCGCCAGGGATTCGCCGTGAGTCAGGCGCAGGTCCTGCTCGTGCAGTTCCAGCAAATGCCGGGACAGGCGCAGGCGGGCCAGGTGCCAGTCGGGACGCTGGCGGCTGGTGACCAGCACCAGCAGGCCGTCGGGCAGATGATTGAGGAAAAATTGCAGGCAGCGGTCGAGTACCGGGCCCTGGGCCAGATGGTAGTCATCCAGCACCAGCAACAGCGGCGCCTGGGTCGACAGGTGCACCGTCAGCTCATCCAGCAGGCCGTCGAGCCATTCTTCAAAGGCGAAGGGTTGGTGACGCTGGCGCATTTTCAGCAGGCCCAGGGATTGGGCGCCCAACTGCGGGAAGTATTGCTGCAAGCCGTCGAGCAGGCGTTCAAGGAAACGTCCCGGGTCGTTGTCCCGGGGACTTAGCCCCAACCACAGGCTTTGCCAGTGGGCCGGCAGGCTCTGGCAGAACTCCACCGCCAGCGAACTCTTGCCGAACCCGGCCGGGGCGCTGACCAGCAACAGACGCCCGGCCAGCCCTTCGCTCAGCCGTTCGCACAGGCGCGGTCGCAACACGTAGCCGTCAGGCAGTGGGGGTCGATAGAAGCGCCCTTCCAGGGTCGGAATCACCGTGCTGGCAGGCCCTTGAATTCGGGACAGATCAGTCATCGCCGGGCTCTTGTAGAAGGCTGTTGTCGGCATTGCAGATGTCCGCAGACTAGCGGTAAAAGCGGCAGCTTTGTAGATCTTTGCAACATTTGTCTGAAAAAGACTACAACAAAAAATATCCGGACTTCTTCTGTAACGACCGACACTCTGTGGCGAGGGAGCTTGCTCCCGCTGGAGTGCGCAGCGCTCCCGTTTTTGGGGCTGCTACGCATCCCTGCGGGAGCAAGCTCCCTCGCCACAGTGGTCCGGCAAAAAAAAGCCCCGAACCAGTCGGGGCTTCTTCGAGGATGCGGCCTCGTTTACAGCAAGTTAGCGAACACCATCCTGGCGCAGGGCCGCCGGGGTGAAGTCGCTGGTGGTGGCGGTGAAGCCGAAGTCATAGGCCTGTTTCTCTTCGTTCTTCATGCCCAGGGCCAGGTAGCGGCCGGACTGCAGGTCGTAGAGGGTTTCGAGGGCGTACCACGGCACTTGCTTGTCGTAGTAGTTCTCGGCATGGGCTTCAGCCACGCGCCACAGCTGGCCACGACCGTCGTAGTGGTCGATGACCGCGGCTTGCCAAGTGTCTTCGTCAATGAAGAAGTCACGCTTGGCGTAGATATGGCGCTGGCCTTCCTTCAGGGTTGCAACCACATGCCACACGCGGCGCAGCTCGTAGCGCGCCAGGTCCTGGTTGATGTGGCCGGCCTTGATGATGTCGACATACTTGAGCTTCGGATCGTCGAGTTTGTAGCTGTTTTCGGCGATGTACAGTTCCTTCTTGCCTTCCAGTTTCCAGTCGTAGCGGTCCGGTGCACCGTTGAACATGTCGAGGTTGTCGGAGGTACGCAGGCCGTCGGCGGCGGTACCCGGGCCGTCATACGACACTTGCGGTGCCCGGCGCACACGACGCTGGCCGGCGTTGTAGACCCACGCCGAACGCGGCTCTTTCACCTGGTCGAGGGTTTCGTGCACCAGCAGCACACCACCGGCCAGACGTGCCGGCGCAGTCACTTGCTGCTTGAAGTAGAACAGGATGTTGCCCGGGTTTTTCGGGTCGTAGTCCTTCATCTTGTCGCGGAACACGAACTGATCACGGAAATACACCAGGCTGAAGGAGCCGTTGGTTTGCGGCGTGGCCTGGGTCACCAGGCGGGTCACGCTGCCGCCGCGATAGCGGGTGATGTGGTTCCAGATCACTTCAACGCCGCTTTTCGGAATCGGGAACGGTACGGCGGTTTCAAAGTTTTCCAGGCCGTTGCCGCCGGACACCAGGTTGGTGCTGGTGGCGTTTTTCTTGATGGCGGCGAACACATCAGCCGGCACCGTGGCGCCGCGATGGGTCGGGTAGACCGGCATCTTGAAGGTGTCGGGGTAGCGCTTGAACATCGCGTACTGCCCCGGCGCCAGCTTGTCCTTGTACTGCTCGACGTTCTGCGCGGTGATGGTGAATTGCGGCTGTTCGCTGGCGTACGGGTTGGCCAGGAAGCCACGGGCATCCACGGCACCGGCGTTGGTGGGCAGCGGCGACCATTTAGGGATGGTGCCGGCCGCGTTACCGGCCATTTCGGCGCCCATCGGGGTCAGAGTCGTGCCGAGCTTGGCGGCTTCATCCGCCGAGACCGCCGCCATGACGCTACCCGCCATGATCGACAGCCCCAGCACACCCACCTGCAACAGATTTTTAGTTATTTTCATGTTCTGGTTCTTCCTTAAAACATACTGCTTAAAGAGAGTGTGCTTAGAAGTTCACGCCAGCGCTCAAGGCGATAAAGTCACGGTCATCCACCGTGGTGAATTTGCCGCCAAAGAAGTTGGTGTAGTTGAGGCTGACGGTGTAGGTGTTCTGGTACTCGGCATCGACACCCAGGCTGACGGCCTTGCGCCCCTCTTCAAAGTTGCCGCCAGGACCTGGCGAGTAGCCTTTGACGTCATGGGACCACGCCACGTTGGGCTTGAGGTTTACACCGGCGAAGACGTCCGGGTACTCCCAGATGGCACGAGCGCGATAGCCCCAGGAGGTGGCCGTGGTGTAGCCGTCGTTGTTGCAGTTGGTGTTCAGGCCAGCGGCGTTCGGCAGACCGGCGCCGTTGGCCGTCGAGTTGTTAAGGGCGTTACAGAACCCGCCTGGCAGCGTGCCAGGACCGAAGACCGGATCTCGGCCATAACGTGCGTCGGATTTGCTTTCCAGGCCACCGACGTGGGTCACGCCAATTTCACCGACCGTGGTCAAACGACTGGCGCCCATGACCTGATCAAAGAAGTGCGTAAAGGTGGTCTGGAACTGCGTCACTTCCTTGCGATTGTAGCCATGCAGATCCTGGCCTGGCGTGCCCTTCAGCACCGAGGCATTCCCGTAGCCCGGAATCGGCGTGACACCCGCATAAAGAATGTCGGTGGTGCTTAACTGTACTGGCGCATTTGGCCGATAGCTCAACTCACCGCTCCAGGCAGTACCGGTAGGCAGCGTGGTGGAGAAGCTCAAGCCGTAAAGACGAATGTCTTCAGGGTATTCGATGAAGTAATTGGAACTGCCCGCAACAATCAGCGGCCGCAGTGCTCCCAAAGGCCCCAGAGGCCGCGTGTAGGCCGAAGCTGGAGCGCCTTGGGCGCTGAAGATCGGCGCACGGCTGTGGTAGTTCATGAAGTAGGCGCCGAACTCGGTATCCAGCGGCTCGAAGTTGTAGTGCATGGCCACGCCGAACTGGCCGCTGTCGCGGGCGTCACGGTCCGGACCACGGCGCACCAGCACGCCTTCTTCGTTCACGTCCACGCCCAGGGCGCCAAGGGTAGGCAGTGCAGCGCCAGGAATGGTGGAGCGCTTGTTCAACACCCGCAGGTTGTTGTTACAACCATCGGAAACCACATCCGGCTGCGAGAAGAACGTCCCGCAGTTGTCGGTCACCGTCTGGTCCCACTCCAACTGATAGAACGCTTCTGCCGACAAGTTATCGGTCAGCGTCTGCGACACATAGAACATGTTGACCGGGATCAGGCCTTCCTTGATCTCGGCCCCGGGACGACGGAATGCGGACACGTCGATCGGGTTGATGGAGTTGATACCGCCACCAATAAAGGTACTTTCACCCCAACTCACCACCTGCTTGCCGAACCGCACGTTACCTGGCAGATCGGCAATGGTGTAGTTGTGATAGATGAAGGCATCGAGAATCTGCCCGCCAGAAGACTTGGCGCCCTCTTTGCGGTTGTTGTTGCTGACATTCTTGAAGTCCAGGTCTTCGTTTTGCAGCGCGAAGTCATACCAGTACTTGCCCCGGACAAACACGCCGGTGTCGCCGTATTTCAACTCAAGGTCATGAATGCCTTTGAAGATCTTCGAGAAGGAATCACCTTTGTCGAAGTTCAGGTGACCGTCATCCGAGGTTTGCGACAACCCCCTGCCACCGTTGTTGGCACCGATCAGGTCTTTATTGCGACCCGCCGTCGACCAACTGGCCCCGACCGACAGGGACGAGTCAAAGCTGCCTTCGATTTCACCGATGTTGAAACTGACGCCGAATGCAGGCCCGGCGAGCGTAGAGGCGAGGCTGACGGCCAAGGGCAGTTTTGCCCGGCGCCAGAACTGGTGTGCTGAGATCATCGACGCTACTCCATGTGCATTATTGTTATGGCAGTGAGTCGTTTCCAAGGGCTTGTAACGGCCGGAATACAACGATTCCAATGCCGGGCGAACACATGAACCCGCCGGGCTCACAGCACCGCACCTTGAAAAACTCTGGGATGAACTATAGCCAGCAGGGGGTACCGCTTGATCCCTCTAAAGTGTGATTTGCATCACCAACCCGTCTGCCACAGTCCTTTTCGCCATGCTGACGAAGGTCAGCGACGGAAGGATGGCTGAAAATTGGCAAATCACAAGTGAAGGCTTGGACTAGAGCGCTGCCGTGCCCACGAGGGCACGGCAAGCAGCGTCAGAGAGTAGAGAGGAAGGTGCTGTTGTTGGCCTGCCATTCGATGATGTCGACACGGATACGTTTTTTGTCGAGCTTGCCGACGCTGGTCTTGGGAATTTCCGTAACAACGGCGATCTGGCTTGGAATCGCCCACTTGCTCAAGTGGCCCAACTCCACGAATGGCTTGAGATGTTCCTTGAGCTCCTTGGCCCCTATCACATGGCCATCACGCACCACCAGCAACGCAAACGGGCGCTCGCCCCACTGCGGGTCGGCAATCCCCACCACCGCTACTTCGCGTACCGCCGGGTGGCGGCTGACCAGGTCCTCAAGGGCCAGCGAGGAGATCCACTCGCCGCCGGTCTTGATCACGTCCTTGATGCGGTCGCGAATATCGATCACGCCGAAGGCATCGAGGGTGGCCACATCGCCGGTGTGCATCCAGCCGCCGGCCCACAGCTCGGCGCCCTTCTGCGGCTCGTTGAAATAGCCTTCGCTGAGCCATGGCGCGCGCAGCACCAGCTCGCCCTGGGATTCACCGTCGGCGGGCAGGAAGTTGCCCTCGCCATCGATGATCGCCGCTTCCACCAATGGCCCGGGCACGCCGGCCTTGATGCGGTAGGTGGTGCGCTCGTCTTCGGTACCCGCCATCAGTTCTTCATTGAGGTGGGCGCAGGACACCAGCGGCCCGGTCTCGGACATGCCGTACGCCGCGGTCAGCTGAATCCCGCGGGCCTTGGAGGCTTCATACAGCGAACGATTGAGGGCGCTGCCACCGATGACGATTTTCCATCCGCCGAAATCCACGCCCTGGCCGGCCTTGGCGTTGAGCACCATTTGCAAGATGGTCGGCACACAATGGGAGAAGGTGACCTTCTCCTTGCGCCACAGCTCCACCAGGTATTCGGGGTCGTAGCGGCCTGGATAAACCTGCTTCAAGCCGAGCATGGTCGCCACATACGGCAGGCCCCAGGCGTGCACGTGGAACATCGGAGTGATCGGCATGTAGACGTCGTTGGTGCCCAACAGCCGCACGCTGTCGACGCTGCCCATGATGGTCGCCACGCCCATGGTGTGCAGCACCAGTTGGCGGTGGGTGAAGTACACGCCCTTGGGATTGCCCGTGGTGCCGGTGGTGTAGAAGGTGGTGGCGACGGAGTTTTCGTCGAAATCCTCGAAGTCGTAGCGGGGGCTCGCCGCCGCCAGTAATGTTTCGTACTCACCCACCAGGTTCGGCAGCTCGGCGGTTTTGTCCGCGCCGTCGGTGAGCAGCAGGGTTTTGTCGACGGTGGTGAGGTGGCCGGCGATGGCCTGGTAGAGCCCCACGAACTCGCTGTTGACCAGCACAAAGCGGTCCTCGGCGTGGTTCATGGTGTACAGAATCTGTTCCGGGGACAGGCGCACGTTGATGGTGTGGATCACCGCACCAATCATCGGAATGGCAAACATGCATTCCAGGTAGCGGTGGCTGTCCCAGTCCATCACGGCCACGGTATCACCGGCCTTGACCCCGGCCTCGGTCAGCACATTGGCCAGGCGGGCGACGCGCTCGATCAGCGTCGGATAGGTGTAGCGCAACTGGTCGCGGTAGACGATTTCCCGGGTCTTCTCGTAGCGTGTCCCGGACATCAACAGGCGTTTGATCAACAGCGGGTATTGGTAGGCGCCTTCGGCGGGCGGGATAACACGAGTCTGCAACATACGAATCCCTTATCTGACTGCACGGTCTTGGCTGAAACATCTGCACTTTAGAGCGCTTATGTTTCAGCCAAATCAGCCAAAGGAATGATTTGCAGAACCCAATGAATGCTAGCTTTGAGCCAGCATCCGGCTTATTTCATGCTGGTAAAGGCCAGCTTCACACCGATGGCAATCAGCACCGCGCCCATGGTGCGGTCGAACCAGTGGCCCATGCGTGCAAAACCGGCGCGTACGCGTTGCTGGCTGAACAGCATGGCCACCAGGCAAAACCAGATCGCGGTCGCCACGGCCAGGTACACGCCATAACCGGCCTGGACCGCCAACGGCGTGTGGGGATTGATCACCACGGTGAACAGCGACAGGAAGAACAGCGTGGCCTTGGGGTTCAAGCCGTTGGTGACAAACCCTGAGGTAAACGCACCACGGGCAGTGCGCTCGCCCGCTTCCAGGTGCAGGTCTTCTTCACTGGCAGGCTTGGCCGGCTGGGCGCGCAGGGCCTTGAAGCCGATGTACAGCAGGTAGGCCGCCGCCGCCCATTTCAGCGCATTGAACAGCACGATGGACTGGGACACGATCAAGCCGATGCCCAGCAGCGAATACCCCACGTGCAGGAAAATCGCCGAACCGACGCCCAACGCCGTCCAGGTGCCGGCACGTCGGCCATGGGTCACGCTTTCACGTACCACCACGGCGAAATCCGGGCCAGGGCTGGCCACCGCCAACAGGTGAATCAGTGCCACGGTCAAGAACTCGGTGAGGTACATGCACACTCCAGGAAGTAACTGATTATTTCATCTGATAGGCTCGGCAGATTACGCCTTCGAATCCCGCCGCAAAAGGTACAGTTGATGACGAACAATCGCCGCGCCGTCTTCCTTGATCACCCTTCCCTGGACCTCGGGGACCTGGACCTCAGCGGGTTGCAGGCACTCTTCAGCGAGCTGAGCTTGCACCAGCAGACCACACCCGAAAACATTATCGAACGCCTGCAAGGCGCGCAGGTGGCCATCAGCAACAAGATCGCGCTGAATGCCGAGACCCTGGCGGCCTGCCCCGAGCTGAAGCTGATCCTGGTGACCGCCACCGGCACCAACAACGTCGACCTCGCCGCCGCCCGCGCCCACGGCGTTACCGTGAGCAATTGCCAGGGTTACGGCACGCCATCGGTGGCGCAGCATACGATCATGCTGCTGCTGAACCTGGCGACGCGCCTGAACGACTATCAACGGGATGTGCAGGCGGGGCACTGGCAACAAGCCAAGCAGTTCTGCCTGCTGGACTACCCGATCGTCGAACTGGAAGGCAAAACCCTCGGGCTGCTGGGCCATGGTGAATTGGGCGGTGCCGTTGCGCGCCTGGCTGAAGCCTTTGGCATGCGCGTGATCCTGGGCGCCATTCCAGGCCGCCCGGCCCGTGCCGATCGCGTGCCGCTGGACGAGTTGCTGGCGCAGGTCGACGCACTGACCCTGCACTGCCCGCTCAACGAACACACCCGCGACTTTATCGGTGCCCGCGAACTGGCGCTGCTCAAGCCCGGCGCGTTTATCGTCAACACGGCCCGTGGTGGCTTGATCAACGAACAGGCCCTGGCCGATGCCTTGCGCAGTGGGCACCTGGGCGGCGCGGCGACCGATGTATTGAGCGTGGAACCGCCGGTGAACGGCAACCCATTGCTGGCCGGCGACATCCCGCGCTTGATCGTCACCCCGCACAACGCCTGGGGCAGCCGCGAAGCCCGGCAGCGGATCGTCGGCCAATTGATCGAAAACACTCAGGGCTTTTTCAGCGGCGCCCCGCTGCGTGTCGTCAGTTGATAAACTGCGCCCCTTTTCAAGGAGCAGACCATGGATCCGCGCAGTGAAGTACTGCTTCGCCAGGCCGAACTTTTTCAAGGCGACGTGCTGCTGGTGGGCTTGCCCGCCGGCGACCTGCTGGGCCGCCTGCCCAATGCCCATGGCTGGAGCTGGCACGCCGGCGACCAGGCCGCACTGGACGCACGTTTTGCCGAGCGCAGCCAGTTCGGTGTGAACGTGCCCGAGCGTTCGTTCGAGACCGCGGTGGTGTTCCTGCCCAAGTCCAAGGACCTCACCGACTACCTGCTCAATGCCGTGGCGGCGCGTTTGCCCGGCAAGGAGTTGTACCTGGTGGGGGAGAAGAAAGGCGGCATCGAAAGCGCGGCCAAGCAACTGAATCCGTTCGGCAAGCCGCGCAAGCTCGACAACGCGCGGCACTGCCAGTTGTGGCTGGTGACGGTGGCCAACGCCCCCGAGCCGGTAGAACTGGAGAGCCTGGCGCAGGTGTTCGAGGTGCCGCTGGCTGAGGGCCCGCTCAAGGTGGTGAGCCTGCCGGGCGTGTTCAGCCACGGTCGGCTGGATCGCGGTACCGCATTGCTGCTGGAGCATCTGGACAAGTTGCCGAGCGGTCACTTGCTGGATTTCGGTTGTGGCGCGGGTGTGCTCGGGGCAGCGGTCAAGCGTCGCTACCCGCATAACACGGTGACAATGCTCGACGTGGATGCCTTTGCCGCTGCCAGCAGTCGCCTGACATTGGCGGCCAATGGCCTGGAAGCCGAGGTGTTGACCGGTGATGGCATCGACGCTGCTCCGATGAATCTGAACGCGATTCTGAGCAACCCGCCGTTCCACGTCGGGGTGCACACCGATTATTTCGCCACCGAGAACCTGCTGCGAAAAGCGGCCAAACATCTGGCAAAAGGCGGCGAACTTCGCTTGGTCGCGAACAGCTTCCTGAAGTATCAGCCGCTGATTGAAGAGCATCTTGGGGTGTGCGCAATCAAGGCAGAAGGCCAGGGTTTTCGCATTTACCGTGCCAAGCGCGGCTGAGGTCTTTTTCCAAAAGAAGGCTTGCCGAATGGATTTTGCCTAGGCAGAATCCGCTCCGTCCTAGGGGAGTAGTCTCCCACGAGCGCCACGCTCGTCCGGCATACGTCAACATACTTGGTCAACAGGCCATGGCGTATGCGACCCAGGAGTCCGCACAGACGGACCGGGGTTTGACAAGACCTATGACACGAACACCTTACCCGGGGCGGGAAGGCTGTACGTGTCATAGCCGTGTCGACCCGCCCCTGGAACTTACCTGATGCTGGATTCTCTGCTCGTCCCTACCGCAATCGTTGCCTTGGCCGAAATTGGCGACAAGACGCAACTGCTCGCGCTCATTCTCGCTGCACGCTTTCGCAAACCCTGGCCGATCATCGCCGGCATCGTTGCCGCGACCCTGGCCAACCATGCGGCCGCCGGTGCCGTGGGGGCCTGGTTCGGGAGTTTC
Source organism: Pseudomonas sp. GP01-A4 (assembly GCF_058780865.1). NCBI lineage: Bacteria > Pseudomonadati > Pseudomonadota > Gammaproteobacteria > Pseudomonadales > Pseudomonadaceae > Pseudomonas > Pseudomonas sp. GP01-A4. The sequence goes on along the minus strand of NZ_JBYSWF010000019.1, from coordinate 53,022 downwards.
TTCTCGGATGCGGTGCTGCACTGGATCCTCGCGGCGAGCTTCTGCGCCACGGCGCTGTGGACCCTCGTGCCCGACAAGCTCGACGATGACGAAGCCAGCACTTCCCGCAAGTTCGGGCCCTTCCTGACCACGCTGATCGCGTTCTTCCTCGCGGAAATCGGCGACAAGACCCAGATCGCTACCGTGATGCTCGCGGCGCAATACCCGGAACTGTGGCTGGTAATTATCGGCACCACCCTGGGCATGTTGATTGCCAACGTGCCGGTGGTGCTGGCGGGTAATTTTGCCGCGGACAAATTGCCGCTGACGCTGATTCGTCGACTGGCGGCTACGGCATTCTTCATCCTGGCCATTGTTGCGGTGTACAAGGCCATGCAGAGCAGTGGCTGGATCTAAACGTAACCCCATATGGGAGCTGGGCTTTTTTGGGAGCTGGCTTGCCTGCGATAGCATCACCTCGGTGCAACTGACACACCGAGGTGCCTGCATCGCGGGCAAGCCCGACTCCCACACAAGCCGGGCCCCCACATTCAGATTTGCATTTCAGCCTTATAAATCAGGATTTTTTCGCCTGCTGATACAACGGCATCACCTTCGGAATCGCCGCCTGCAACGAGGCGATCCGGCTGTCGGAGGCAGGGTGGGTGCTCATGAATTCAGGTGGCGAGCCTTCCGAAGCCTTGGCCATTTTGTTCCACAGGGTAATCGCCGCGTTCGGGTTGTAACCTGCACGCGCCGACAACTCCAGGCCGATCAGGTCCGCTTCGTTTTCATTGCTGCGGCTGTTGGGCAAGGTCATGCCGTAGTTGGCCACGGTATCGGCCAGCGCCAAGCTGTCCTGACCGAGGCCGAACAACGCACCGGCCCCCTGCTTCGCCATTTCGATACCGTAGGCCTTGGACATGGCTTCGCGGCCGTGTTCACGCAAGGCGTGGGCAATTTCATGGCCCATCACGGCGGCGAGTTCGTCGTCGGTCAACTTGAGATTGTCGATCAACGCGCTGTAGACAAAGATCTTGCCGCCAGGCCCGCAGTTGGCGTTCATCTCGTCACTTTTGATCAGGTTCACTTCCCACTTCCACTGCGCCGCATCCGGGCGGAAGGTGGGCGCCTGGGCGATCAGGCGGTTGGCAATCGCCTGCACGCGCTTGGCGTTGGCGCTGGTCTTGTCCACCAGGCCCTTGCCGCTGGCTTCACCCAGGGTCTGCTGGTAGGACTGCGCATACATCTGGTCGACTTCCTGGCTCGACAACATGCTGAACATGTACTGCTTGCGCTCAACGCCCACGGCGCCGCCGCTGGTGGTGTTGACCGACTGACAACCGGCGAGCAACAAAGCCGCGCCCAACGCACATACCGCCACTGTCTTTTTCATCAACCTGCTCCCTGAAAACATGGCGCGTATCGTAGTCGGCCAATTGTATCGACGCCAGATACAACAGACGTATAGCCACCTGATTTCAGATACATCCCACACTGCCGCAAAAAATTCACAAACGCTGGCAACCATTCCATTTACGACATTCGCCCATCCGGCACAGCCATTTTGAGGTAATGGCCCTCATGTCTCCCCCGCCCGCGGCCGATATACACAAGCAGCCAATCTCCCCCTGCGTTCGGAGCCGTCATGAAGTTCAAGTCGATTCAATTTTCTGTCGCGGCACTGGCCGGGGCCATTGTCCTGAGCGTGGTGGCGGTGTTGGTGCTGTATGCCTTGTTCGCCGGGGCGCGCACCCAGGAGATGGTGCAGGAACGCACCCAGGGTCAATTCGAACAAATCATCGAGCAGCGCCTGACCGCCCTGGCGCAAACCCAGGCGACGCTGATCCAGCGCGAACTCGAAGCACCGCTGGTGACGGCCAAGGGCCTGGCCACCGCCAACGCCCTGATGGGCATGAAAGACGCCAACGGCAACCCGCAACTGGCGGTCTCCCGTGAACAACTGATCAACCTGATCCACGAAACCGTGGTGCGTAACCCGAAGATTCTTGGCGCCTATATAGGCTGGGAAGCCAACGCCATCGACCACAACGATGCTGCCTACGTCAACAGCCCGGTGGTCGGCATCGAAACCAACGGCCGCTTCCTGCCGTGGTGGTTCCGCAATGCCGACGGCAGCCTGGGCCTGGATAAACTGGCTGACGTGGCCGACCAGACCATCCTGTCCACCGGCGTGCGCGCCAGTGAGTACTACCTGTGTTCCAAGGAAAGCAAAAAGCCCTGCGCCATCGATCCGGCCCCTTATAAAGTCGGGAATGCGATGGTGATGCTCGCCTCGTTTATCGAACCAATCATGATCGACGGCACCTTCCAGGGCATCGTCGGCGCCGACCTGTCGGTGAACTTCATCCAGGAAATGCTCACCAAGGCTGATCAGAATTTGTACAACGGTGCTGGCGAACTGGCGCTGATTTCCAGCAACGGTCGCCTGGTGGCCTATACCAAGGACGCCAGCAAGCTCGGGGAAAAAGCCAGCGACCTGCTGGACAGCAACGAACTGGCCAACCTCGGCCAACTGAAGATCGGCGAGGTGCGCTATGACGTGGACAAGCAACACGGGCATATCGAGCTGTTCCTGCCGTTCAACATCGGCCAGACCGACGCCCGCTGGACCCTGCTCCTGCAACTGCCCCTGAGTGCGGTAATGGCCGACCTGCAGGCGATGCAGCACGACCTCGACGCCCAGCGCAAAACCGATATTTTCGGCATGGCCGTGGCCGGGCTGCTGATCGCCGGCATCGGCTTGCTGGTGATCTGGCTGGTGGGCCACGGCATTGCCCGGCCGCTCAAGCAAATGGTGGCGATGCTCAATGACATCGCCCAGGGCGAAGGCGACCTGACCCGGCGCCTGACCAGTGATCGCGCCGACGAACTGGGGGCGATTGCCAGCGGCTTCAATACATTCCTGGCCAAGTTGCAGGGGATGATTACCCAGGTGGTGAGTTCGGTGCAGAAGGTCAGCGACTCGTCGGAGCACACCGCCGACATCGCGATTCGCACCAACCAGGGCGTGCACAAGCAAATGGTCGAGATCGACCAGGTGGCTACCGCCGTGCACGAGATGACCGCGACCGCACAGGACGTGGCGCGCAACGCCACCCAGGCCGCACAGGCCGCCAGCCACGCTGATCAAGCGGCGAGCCAGGGCATGCAGATTGTGCGCGACACCTCCACCTCCATCGGCGCCCTCGCCGAGGAAATCGGCAAGGCGGTCGGTGTGGTGCAGGCGCTGGCCAAGGACAGCGAGAACATCAATGCCATCCTCACGGCGATTCGCGGGATTGCCGAGCAGACCAACCTGCTGGCGCTCAACGCGGCAATCGAAGCCGCACGGGCCGGTGAGCAAGGGCGCGGGTTTGCGGTGGTGGCCGACGAGGTGCGCAACCTGGCGCAGAAGACCCAGAAGGCTACCGAAGAAATCCAGGCCATGATCCAGCAACTGCAACAAGGCACCCGCGACGTGGTGCGGGTGATGGAAGACAGCCAGAATCGCACCGATGAAAGCGTGCAACACGCGGCCAAGGCGGCTCAGGCGCTGGAGACCATTACCCGGGCGGTGTCGGTGATCAACGACATGAACACCCAGATCGCCAGCGCCGCCGAGGAACAGAGCGCGGTGGCCGAGGACATTAACCGTAACGTGATCAATATCGGACAGGTGGCCAATGAAGTGGCCGGCGGAGCGGATGAGTCGAGCGGGGCCAGCGCAGACCTGACCAAGCTGGCGGAGCAGCAGCGGCGGTTGATCAATCAGTTCAAGGTTTGAGTCAAGCGGCGCCCTTTCGGGCGCCTTCGCGAGCAAGCCCGCTCCCGCATTCGATCGCATTCCTTCAGTTGAAATGCAATCAAATGTGGGAGCGGGCTTGCTCGCGAAGAGGCCGGCCGATTCAACACAACGCTCAACCCGGCGTCAGGCACTCCGGTCCATTCAGCTTCGGATCGTTGACCATATTGGCCAGCACCCGCTCGCGCAACGCGGTGGGTTCACTGGCCAACAAGGCCTGCAAGGTGTGCAGTGGCGTCTCGGGGTTCAGCCAGGCTGCCTGCCCCGCCGCATCCAGAATCAACGGTCGGCGCTGACTCTGCGCCGCCTGGGTCACCACTGCCGTACTCAGCCACACCTGCTCCTGCACCGGATACGCCTCCCAGATCGCCGCAAAGAACAGCGTGCTGCCCTCCCCCGGCGTCAGCCAGTACGGGCGCTTGCGCTGGGTGCCGCGCCATTCGTAGAAACCATTGGCCGGCAGCAGGCAGCGGCGCTGGCGAAACGCTTCGCGAAACATCGGCTGTTCGGCAAGGGTTTCCGCCCGGGCATGGGCCGGTGTACGAGAGAGATCGGTCAGCCAGGGCGGCGTCAGGCCCCAGCGCGCCCGCGCCAGGGTGTGCTGGCCGTCGCTCAGGCGCTGGATCAGCACCGAGTCATTGGGAGAGATGTTCCACTGGGCCTGCTGGTCGGCCGGGAAGCCCGGCAAGGCAGCAAACGCGGGGTTCCAGCGAAACAGGGCATAACGTCCACACATGGGGCAACACGACTCTTGGAGAAACTGGCCGACAGCCTAACAGACCAGCACGTCGGGAAAGCTGTCGGGTTCATCACCGGGCAGTGGTTGCGCACCGTTGTAGGCGGTGATCAGCTCGCGGGCGTAGGCGGCCTGGTCGTTCTCCACCGCCAGCGCCAGCAGGCCATAGATCGGCAGTTCGCCGGTACCCCCGAGCAAATCGCGCCCCACCAGGTGCGCGGTGATGCCCTCGCTTTCGAGCATGCCTTGCAGCAGCTCGCCTTCCATCAGGTTTTCCGGCTCGTAGATTCGCTGCATGGGCGTACCTTTATTCGTTCTCGCTGCGCACGTTGAGCATCCATTCGTCGTCATGAACCTGCAGCTCGAAAACAATGGGCCGGCAGCACACCGGGCAGTCCTCAATATATTCCTGATCGCCCGCCGACAGGTCCAGTAGCGCCGTGACTACCTCTCCACAATAAGGACATTCGTACGACTCCTCTTCCATCGCGGTCTCCAAGGTGACTTGTGCGTATAATCGCCGGTCTATTTACAGGGCTATTTTTCGTCCCGGCCAATTGCCCGGACCACGCCCTGATATTTATTGTTCCAAACCTTTACTTACCCTAGCCGTTTCTAACAAGAGAGCATGATGGGCGAATTCGATACCATCCGACCTTACAACGACAGCGAAGTCCCGGCAGTGCTGGCCCGACTGTTCAGTGACAAGGCCTTTCTGGACATCCTGACCCACTTTCGCTTCCCGCGCTTTGCCGGCGCCTTCGGCTGGCTGCTCAAGCCGATGATCGCTCATAAACTGCGCCGTGAGTTCGCCGGCGTCACCACCGTGGCCACGCTGCAGGACAAAGTCGAGTTTTACGTCGACCACACCATCGAGCGGGCAACCGACGGCGTGACCTATACCGGCGTGGAGCAGTTCAAGTCCGGCAGCGCCTACCTGTTCCTGGCCAACCACCGCGACATCGTGATGGACCCGGCCTTCGTCAACTACGCCGTGTACCACGCCGGCCTGCCGACGCCGCGCATCGCCATCGGCGACAACCTGCTGCAGAAGCCGTTTGTCAGCGACCTGATGCGCCTGAACAAGAGTTTCATCGTGCACCGCTCGATCACCGGGCGCAAAGAGAAGATGGCGGCCTACCAGTTGCTGTCGGCCTACATCAACCATTCGATTCGCAACGACTGCCAGTCGATCTGGATCGCCCAGGCCGAAGGCCGCGCCAAGGATGGGGATGATCGCACCGAGTCGGCGATCCTCAAGATGTTCCACATGAGCCGCAAGGACGAGCCGTTCGCCGAAGTCATCCAGTCACTGAACCTGACGCCGGTGTCCATCAGCTACGAATACGACCCGTGCGACGCAGCCAAGGCCCGCGAGCTGTACATCCGCGCCACCACCGGCACCTACAGCAAGGCGCCGGGGGAAGATGACGTGAGCATCGCCCTGGGCATCACCGGCTACAAGGGCCGGGTACACGTCAACTTCGCGCCGCCGGTCACCGAGGCGTTCGAAGACACCAAGCTGTTGGCGATCGAAATGGACCGGCAGATCCTGGGCGGTTATCGGTTGTTCCCGGTGCATTACCTGGCGTACGCCCAATGGAGCGATGCCGATCCGCAATTGCAGGTACCGACCGCAGCCGAGGTATTCCCGGCGGACGAGTTGGCCAAGGCAAAGGCAGAGTGGGAGCGGCGCTTGAATGCGTGCCCGGCCGAGCATCGGCCGTATCTGGTATTGCAATACGCGACGCCGGTGAGGAATCAGTACCGGGTCAAGGCCGGGATTGCCCTGTAACCCGGTACCAGCAACAGCGCAAACCCAATGTGGGAGCAGGCTTGCTTGCGAAGGCGGTGAATCAGCCAATCATGTATTGACTGACACCGCGCTTTCGCGAGCGAGCCCGCTCCCACAGTTGTTTTTAGGGTGTTCCTACAATCGGGTACTAAGAAAGGACACCAGCAACGCCAGCCCCAGACAGGTAAACCCCAACCGGTAGAACAGGCGATAGGTACGCTGCGTCAACACGTCCAGATACAGCATCGGCTGATCAATGGCACGCAGTTCGCTTTGCGCGGCAAGGCGGGCCATCGCGCGCTGTTCATGCAGGCGCGTGACAAACAGCAGCCATGCCGCCGGGCAGGCCAGTAACAGGGCAAGGGAATTGAGCAGTAGTGCGGTCAGCGACATCGCAAACCTCGATGTATCAGTGTCTTGGTATCAATCCAGATACAAACCTGAATGATATGCGCCGCCTGCGCGTCATTACTCCTTCCCCATTGACGGCTAATGTATCCAGTAATTTACAGCGTCACCTGAACGTCACCTTAACAAGCCACTCTGTTGCCCTTCGAAAGCCCGGGAGCTTGTCATGTTGCACGCGCAGAACCAGGATCGGCTGTATCTGATTGCCCCAAGTGATGAGCAAGAGGCCCTGGTGGGCGGCCTCGCGTTCAATGTGCAGGACCGCCACTGGCTGGTGTATTGCGCCCTCGGCGGGCATCAACATGCCGACCTGCCGGAGCTGGACTTGCTCACTGGCGTGAGTGTGCTGGACTTTTATGTCGAAACGGCTGCATGAAAACGGCAGGCGTAAAAAAACCGGGCTCAGTGATGAGCCCGGTTTTTTGATCGTTCCCACGCGCCGCAAAGGAATGCCGACTGGGGCGCTCCGCGCCCGCCTGACGGTTACTGCGAGCTGAGCAGCGAACCGATGCTCGGGTCCTTGAACAGGCGCGTCAGAGCATCGCTCAACACGTCGCTGACCAGCTTGGTGTTGGTTTCCTGGTTCGGCGCCATGCCGAAGCGCTGGTCCAGGGATGCGCCGTAACGGCCGCTGTAGCGACGGGTACCGGCAGTCACGTCGGACTTGAAGGTCGCGCCGATGGTGGCTTCAGTCACGTACAGGCCTTCCTTGGGCGACTGATACTTCAGCTCGGCCAGGGTGATGGTCAGTTGTGGCGCACCTGGCGAGTTGGAAGGGGTGAAGCCCAACAGGCGCACGGCCGCTTCGGCCTGGGCTTGCAGCTTGGGCAGCACGTCCGCACCGGTCACCGTAATGGCGCTGGTTTCCGGGTACAGGCCGCCACGGGTGCCGAGGGTCGGCGACGGACGACCGTCAACCACACGCACCGACACCGGCTGGCCATGGCCGACAGGCGCCAGCTGGGTGGTGATTTTCGGTTGCGGGCTGAGTTGTTGCGGGCTGTGGGCGCAGCCAACCAGGGTCAAACTGGTCACAGTGATCAAACCGAACAACAGGCGTTGCAACATACTCATTTCTCCAGGACTAGATGCAAACAGGGCGCCAGTATAACGGTGAGCGCTCGCCACTCACCAGAATTCCTGAACGGCGCCTGAACTGTCGGCGAAATTACAATTTTCACACAGAACCGTCACCTCAATGTCATGCCAGACTGCCAACCTTCGCAGCATGTAACGAACCGGGTACACAGCCATGCGCCTTCTCAAATCTTTGTTCTTTTCCCACACCAGCCATCGCAACTTTGCTCTGCTCGACGCCCAAGGCTGCTGCCAGGCTTTCAAGCAGTGCAGCCTGCCGCCCGTCGGTGAAGGCTGGGTCGAAGTCGAAGAGACCCGCCTGAGCTGGATGCACCGCCCGCTGCCCGCCAGCGCGCGCGTCAGCCCCCGGGTTTCGCAGCCACAGGCACGGCACGCGTTGGCCTCCTGACCAGACTGCTAATAAAAGTCATTAAACACGTCCATTTGCGCGCATTTCTTCGCTACAATCTCCCCCCGATTATAAGGACGTCTCCTGATCGGGCCTCGCAGCATCGCTAATGCACTTGTATTAGCTCCCCCGCACCGCCCACAGAGAGCCGCCCACACAGATCGTGTGAAGCTGGCGAGCTTGCTGTTTTCTCTGCAAACCATCGTCTTTACCCGAATCTGCCAGAGCTGCCATGCGCTCGGCCACTTGAGTTGTTTGCCCGTTTTGCCGCTTGCCGGCAGTGATTTCGGGCCAGGTGCCAGGCTGGGGCAGCCCTTTTTTGAGGTTCACGTCTTCAAAAGAGCGTGAAAAAAACGGGTTTTCACAACTTCACAAGAGTGTGGCGAGCAAATGAATAGTTTTGCGTTTGTACAAGCACCATCAGCGTCTGGAACAGCCCCACCACACAGGACCGAGCACTCCTCAAGAACCGGAGCTTGAAGCCTGTCCGCTACGGATTTGGTTGCACGATCGGACGAGCTTGACCATAAGTCGAATTGCCACAGGCGCCCTTAAATGCGTTCATACGCAGATCAGGCCCGGTCGGCAGCGTCCGCTTGCGATAAATTGCGAAGAATCGGACATGGCGATCCTGGCCATGGGTAACCTGGGGCATCACGTGAACCGCCCCGTCACTCCTGGCAGCCATGCCGTCAATTTGGTGCTGCAGATTTTGGAGACGCGTTAAATGGCGCATAACGAAGCAGTCGACGTAGTACTGGTAGGTGCGGGCATCATGAGTGCCACCCTCGCCGTACTGCTCAAAGAGCTCGACCCCGGCCTCAAGCTGGAAGTCGTTGAGCTGATGGATTCGGGTGCCGCGGAAAGTTCCAACCCGTGGAACAACGCCGGTACCGGCCACGCCGGGCTGTGTGAGCTGAACTACACACCGCAGGCCGCCGACGGCTCCATCGACATCAAGAAAGCCGTGCACATCAACACCCAATTCGAGGTGTCGAAGCAGTTCTGGGCCTACCTGACCAAGAAAGGCACCTTTGGCTCGTCCAAATCCTTTATCAGCCCCGTGCCGCACCTGAGCTTCGTACAGGGCGAGAAAGGCGTGTCGTTCCTCAAGAAGCGTTTTGAAACCCTCAGCCAGCACCACGCGTTCTCGGAGATGCACTACACCGAAGACCGCAGCGAGATGGCCGAGTGGATGCCGCTGATGATGCCCGGCCGCCCGCTGGACGAAAAAATCGCCGCCACCCGCGTGATGAACGGCACCGACGTCAACTTCGGCGCCCTGACCAACCAGTTGCTCTCGCACCTGACCAGCGCCCCGGATGCCCAGGTCAAGTACAGCAAGCGCGTCACCGGCCTCAAGCGCAACGGCGCCGGCTGGACCGTGAGCATCAAGGACGTCAACAGCGGCAATTCCCGTGATGTGGACGCCAAGTTCGTGTTCCTCGGCGCCGGTGGCGCGGCCCTGCCGCTGTTGCAAGCCTCGGGCATCGAGGAAAGCAAGGGCTTCGGCGGCTTCCCGGTCAGCGGCCAGTGGCTGCGTTGCGACAACCCGGAAGTGGTCAAGCACCACCAGGCCAAGGTCTACAGCCAGGCGGCCGTGGGTTCGCCACCGATGTCGGTGCCGCACCTCGACACCCGTGTGGTCGACGGCAAGAAATCCCTGCTGTTCGGGCCATACGCCGGTTTCACCACCAAGTTCCTCAAGCACGGCTCGTTCCTTGACCTGCCCATGTCGATTCGTGCCGGCAACATCGGCCCGATGCTGGCCGTGGCCCGGGACAACATGGACCTGACCAAGTACCTGGTCAGCGAGGTGCGCCAGTCCATGGAGCAGCGCCTGGAATCCCTGCGTCGCTTCTACCCTGAGGCAAAAGCCGAAGACTGGCGCCTGGAAGTGGCCGGCCAACGGGTGCAGATCATCAAGAAAGACCCGAAGAAAGGCGGCGTGCTGCAATTCGGTACCGAACTGGTTGCGGCCAAGGACGGTTCGCTGGCCGCCCTGCTCGGCGCGTCTCCAGGTGCTTCGGTGACCGTGTCGATCATGCTGGAACTGATCGAACGCTGCTTCCCGACGAAAGCGGCCGGTGAGTGGGCCGCCAAGCTGCACGAGATCTTCCCGGCTCGGGAAAAGGTCCTGGAGACCGATGCCGAGCTGTATCGCAAGATCAACACGCAGAACAACATCAGCCTGGAACTGGTTGAGCAGAGCAGCGAGACCGAAAGCTACGCTTGAGCGTCGTGACGCAGAGCGTCAGTTGATGCATTCCCACGCAGAGCGTGGGAACGAAAAACGCCCCTAACGGGGCGTTTTTTTTCGTCCGCAACAATCAGCCGCGAGCTTGTTCGATCAGCTCGATGTACTCGGCGGCGTTGCGCTGGTCCTTGATCACTTCAACGAAGGTCAGGCCATGCTCGTCCTTGCCATCGAGGTCCAGGCCGGCTTCCTTGAAGAAAACCAGGAAGCGTTCGAAGTCGTCGATACGCAGGCCGCGGTAGGCCTTGATCAGTTTGTGCAGGGACGGCGAAGTGGCGTCTACCGGCTCGAAATCCAGGAACAGCTTGATTTGCTCGTCGCCGATTTCATCACCAATCACCTGTTTCTTATCTTTACGCATTACCGACTCCAGCCTGCAGACATTTACACGGGAAAAGCAGTTTACCTGCGGCACCGCGGCTTCGAAAGCTACGCGAACCAATGTGGGAGCCGGCTTGCCTGCGATAGCGGTGCATCAGTAACAGATGTGCCAACGGACCCACCGCTATCGCAGGCAAGCCAGCTCCCACATTGACTGTATTTACACCGCCGAATGCGCGTCGGCTGGATTATTTGGCGCGCACCGCCCCGGTGTGCAAATCGGCCCAGATATGGCCGTTGGCGTAAGTGAGGAATTGCACATAGACCGTGTCATTGCGCAACAAGTCGACGATCACCCGATACTGGGTCACCGGATACGACAAGGTCAGGGTTTTGCTTTTGTCGTCGAACACCGGCTTTTTCAGGCTTTTGCTTTCAGCATCAAAGTTGAGGATCACCTGGGCGATGGTCGCGCCTTTGTTCAGGGACTTGCCCTTGAGGCGGATCATCAACGGCGAGGTCACCGGGATCGGCTGCTGGGTGGATTGGCGCTGGTTACCCACCACCACCGAATACTCGGTGACTTGCAGCAATTGCTGCTGGTCCGGGGTTTCGGCGCGCAGGGTCAGGTCGTCGGGCGGCAGGAATTGGCTGTGCAGCGGCGCCGGAGCAGCCGCCAGGGGCAAACTGAGGGTCAGCGCCAGGGCGGCGCAACTGCGGATCAAAAGGCGCATGGGCCGCTCCGTGGAAGATGGCCCAGCACTTTAGCTCAATCGAACTGGGCAAGCATCCAGCGCTGATACTCAGCCACTTCAGCGTCGCCTTCACGGGGAGCCCAACTGGCCAGCTCACCCTCTCCCACCGGTCGATACGGTCCGGCTTTGCATTCGAACATCAAAGTATCTGGCTCCAGCACCACCAGGCCGTGAAACACCCCGGGCGGCAAATCGACGCCCTGGCACTCACCGCCCGCCTGCATCACGCGCTTGGCCAGCACCTCGCCGGTCTCGCTGAAGATCAACAAGCCCAGGCTGCCCTTCAGCACCAGCAAGGTTTCCGCCTTATCGGCACTCAAATGACAATGAGGCGGCACATAGGTGCTGGGCTGCATGCCGACAGCCATGCGATGGCATGGCTCTTCCATCTGATGAAAGTTGTGGTGATGCCGGCCACGAGGGCTGCCAGCCGCTTTCTCGGCCAGCTCCGCAAACAGCGTTTGATCAAGAAAGCTGGCCATTGATTACATCCCCTTAACGGCGTAAATCCCATTGGCGTTGCGCCAGTAGCCTTTGTAGTCCATGCCGTAACCGAAGATGTAACGGTCAATGCACGGCAGACCCACGTAATCGGCTTTCAGGTCCGGACGGGCCTTGCGGTCGTGGTCCTTGTCGATCAGCACGGCAGTGTGCACCTTGCGCGCGCCGGCGTGTTTGCAGAAGTCGATGATCGCGCCCAGGGTGTGACCTTCGTCGAGGATGTCGTCGATGATCAGCACGTCGCGGTCGATGAACGAGACTTCCGGCTTGGCTTTCCAGAACAGGTCGCCGCCACTGGTTTCATTGCGATAGCGAGTGGCGTGCAGGTAGGACGCTTCCAGCGGGAATTGCAGGTGGGTGAGCAATTTACCGGCGAAAATCAGGCCACCGTTCATCACGCAAAAGACCACCGGGTTGGTGTCGGCCATTTCACGGGAGATGTGCGCGCCGACCTTGGCGATGGCCTCTTCGACTTGCGCTTCGGTGTACAGGCAGTCAGCCTCGCGCATGATTTGACGGATATGCTCGAGATCAGCGGACATGGCGCTCTCCAAGGGGGTGCTGTGGCAAGAAAAGCGGGCAAAGGTACGCATGTGAGGCCCAACGTTCAAGCCTTAATGGACTAACGTACTAGATGTCTATAGGACAACACCCTCGGATAGATTAATCTAGGCCGGTTTTTTTGCCCGCCGCCGGAGCCTTTCCCCATGCCCATCCGTGAGATCCGCCATCCGCTGATCCGACATAAACTCGGCCTTATGCGCCGCGCCGACATTAGCACGAAGAACTTCCGTGAGCTTGCTCAGGAAGTCGGAGCGCTGCTCACCTACGAGGCGACCAAAGACCTGCCCCTGGAAAACTACGAGATCGCCGGTTGGTGTGGTCCCGTCCAGGTCGAGAAAATCGCCGGCAAGAAGATTACCGTGGTGCCGATCCTGCGTGCCGGTATCGGCATGCTCGAAGGCGTGCTCAGCCTGATCCCGGGTGCCAAGGTCAGCGCCGTAGGCGTGGCCCGCAACGAAGAGACGCTGCAGGCCCACACCTACTTGGAAAAACTGGTACCGGAAATCGACGAGCGCCTGGCGATGATCATCGACCCGATGCTCGCCACCGGCAGCTCCATGGTTGCCACCATCGACCTGCTGAAAAAAGCCGGTTGCAAGGACATCCGCGCCATGGTGCTGGTGGCCGCTCCCGAAGGCATCGCCGCCGTCGAGAAAGCCCACCCGGACGTGTTGATCTACACCGCATCCATCGATGAACGCCTGAATGAACATGGCTACATCATCCCGGGCCTGGGCGATGCCGGCGACAAGATCTTCGGTACCAAGCAGAAGGACGCGTGACCATGCAGGATGAGTTCAACGACCCGCTTTGGCGCCAGATCCTGTCTGGCGCACAGATGCTCTTCGTAGCATTTGGCGCGCTGGTGTTGATGCCGCTGATCACCGGTCTCGATCCAAACGTCGCCCTGTTTACCGCAGGCTTGGGCACATTGTTGTTCCAGGTGGTTACCGGGCGCCAGGTACCGGTGTTCCTGGCGTCGAGCTTTGCGTTTATCACCCCGATCATTCTCGCCAAGGGCCAGTTCGGCCTCGCGGCGACCATGGGTGGCGTGATGGCGGCCGGCTTCGTTTACACCTTCCTGGGCCTGGCCGTGAAGATCAAGGGCACCGGTTTCATCGACCGGCTGCTGCCGCCGGTGGTGATCGGGCCGGTGATCATTTCCATTGGCCTGGCCATGGCGCCGATTGCGGCCAATATGGCGATGGGCAAGGCCGGTGACGGCAGCGAGTTGATCCACTACCAGACCGCCATGCTGATCTCGATGCCGGCGCTGCTGACCACGTTGATCGTGGCGGTGTTCGGCAAAGGCATTTTCCGCCTGGTGCCGATCATCTCCGGCGTGCTGGTGGGTTTCGCTATGTCGTTCTACTTCGGCGTAGTCGACACCGCGAAGATCGCCGCCGCACCGTGGTTCGCCCTGCCCCACTTCACCGCGCCGGAATTCAACTGGCAGGCGATCCTGTTTATCGTCCCGGTGGCCCTGGCCCCGGCGATCGAACACATCGGTGGTGTGATTGCGGTGGGCAGCGTGACCGGTCGCGACTACCTGAAGAAGCCTGGCCTGCACCGCACCCTGCTGGGTGACGGGATCGCCACCACCGCTGCCGGCCTGTTCGGCGGCCCGCCCAACACGACCTACGCGGAAGTGACGGGCGCGGTGATGCTGACCAAGAACTACAACCCGAAGATCATGACCTGGGCGGCGGTATTTGCCATCAGCCTGGCGTTTATCGGCAAGTTCGGCGCGCTGCTGCAAAGCATTCCAGTCCCGGTGATGGGCGGTATTCTGTGCCTGCTGTTCGGCTCGATTGCCGCAGTGGGGATGAACACCCTGATCCGCCACAAGATCGACCTTGGCGAAGCGCGCAACCTGGTGATTGTGTCGGTGACCCTGGTGTTCGGGATTGGCGGTGTGTTGGTAGGCACCGGCACTGGCCCGGATGACTTTGGCCTGAAGGGCATCGCCCTGTGTGCGGTGGTAGCGATTGCGTTGAATCTGCTGCTGCCGGGCAATGACGGCTGGAAGAACAGGAAGCCGGATGAGCCGCTGATCTAACTGCCAACGCAAAACCAGTGTGGGAGCGGGCTTGCTCGCGAATGCAGTGTGTCATTCAGCACATCAGTGACTGAACCACCGCATTCGCGAGCAAGCCCGCTCCCACATTTTTTGAGTTTCAGTGTGGCTTACAGCTCACCCAACGCATCGATCAGCGCCTGGTTCTGCTCAGGCGTGCCAATACTGATCCGCAGGAACTGGGCAATCCGCTCCTGCTTGAAGTGCCGCACAATCACCCCCTGCTCCCGCACCTTGGCCGCCAGCCCGGCAGCGTCGTGCCCTGGATGCCGGGCAAAGATGAAGTTGGCCGCCGACGGCAGTACTTCAAACCCCTTGGCCTGCAGTTGCGCCACCAGCTTTTCACGGCTATCGATCACCAACTTGCAGGTGTTCCGGAAGTATTCGCGGTCTTCAAAAGCGGCGGCCGCGCCGACAATCGCCAGACGGTCCAGCGGGTAGGAGTTGAAGCTGTTCTTGACCCGCTCCAGCGCCTCGATCAGGTCCGGGTGGCCCACGGCCAGGCCCACCCGCAAACCGGCCAGGGAGCGCGACTTGGAGAGGGTCTGGGTCACCAGCAGGTTCGGGTAACGGTCCACCAGGCTGATGGCGGTCTCGCCGCCGAAGTCGATATAGGCTTCATCGACCACCACCACCGAGTCCGGGCTGGCCTTGAGGATTTGCTCCACGGCGTCCAGCGCCATCACGCAACCGGTCGGCGCGTTCGGGTTCGGGAAGATGATCCCGCCGTTGGGCCTGGCGTAGTCCGACACGCGGATCTGGAACTGTTCATCCAGCGGCACTGCGTCGAAGGCAATGCGGTACAGGCCGCAGTACACCGGGTAGAAGCTGTAGCTGATGTCCGGGAACAGCAGCGGCAGGTCGTGCTGGAACAAACCGTGGAAGATGTGCGCCAGGACTTCATCGGAGCCGTTGCCGAGGAACACCTTGCCCGCGTCGATCCCGTAGTACTTGGCCACCGCCTGCTTGAGCAGGTCGCTGTTGGGGTCCGGGTACAAACGCAGATTGTCGTTCAGCTCGGCCTGCATGGCAGCCAGCGCCTTGGGCGATGGGCCGTAGGGGTTTTCATTGGTGTTGAGTTTTACCAGCTTGGTCAGCTTCGGTTGCTCACCGGGCACGTAAGGCACGAGATCCTTGACGAGCGGGCTCCAGAATTTGCTCATGTTTCAGTTCCCCTGCTTATCGTCAACGATGCGGTATTCGGCGCTGCGGGCGTGGGCGGTCAGCGACTCGCCACGGGCCAGCACGGAAGCGGTCTTGCCCAACTCCGACGCGCCCTCTGGCGAGCAGAAGATGATCGACGAGCGCTTCTGGAAGTCATACACGCCCAGCGGCGAGGAGAACCGCGCAGTGCCCGACGTGGGCAGCACGTGGTTGGGACCTGCGCAGTAGTCGCCCAGGGCTTCGCTGGTGTGGCGGCCCATGAAGATCGCGCCGGCGTGGCGAATCAGCGGCAGCCAGGCTTGTGGGTCGGCGACGGACAACTCCAGGTGTTCCGGGGCGATACGGTTGGCCACTTCGATGGCCTGCTCCATGTCGCGGACCAGGATCAGGGCGCCACGGCCATTGATCGACTTCTCGATGATCTCGGCGCGCTCCATGGTCGGCAGCAGCTTGGCGATGCTGGCGGCGACCTTGTCCAGGAATTCGGCATCCGGGCTGACGAGGATCGCCTGGGCGTCTTCGTCGTGCTCGGCCTGGGAGAACAGGTCCATGGCGATCCAGTCCGGGTCGGTCTGGCCGTCACACACCACGAGGATTTCCGAAGGGCCGGCGATCATGTCGATGCCGACCTGGCCAAATACATGGCGCTTGGCCGTGGCCACGTAGATGTTGCCCGGGCCAACCACCTTGTCGACCTTCGGCACGCTTTCGGTACCGTAGGCCAGGGCCGCTACCGCTTGGGCGCCACCGATGGTGAACACGCGATCAACGCCCGCGATGCAGGCCGCTGCCAGCACCAGTTCGTTGATTTCGCCGCGCGGGGTAGGCACCACCATGACCACTTCGGTCACGCCGGCCACCTTGGCCGGAATCGCGTTCATCAGTACCGAGGACGGGTACGACGCTTTGCCGCCCGGCACGTACAGGCCGGCACGGTCCAGCGGCGTGACCTTCTGGCCCAGTACGGTGCCGTCGGCCTCGGTGTAGCTCCAGGAATCCTGTTTCTGTTTCTCGTGGTAGCTGCGCACCCGCGCGGCCGCCACTTCCAGGGCTTCGCGCTGGGGCGCGGTGATGCGGGTCAAGGCCAGTTCCAGGCGTTCGCGGGGCAGGATCAGGTCGGCCATGGAGGCGACATCCAGGCCATCGAACTGCCGGGTAAAATCAACCAGCGCCGCGTCACCGCGCTCGCGCACGGCCTTGATGATGTCGAGCACCCGCTGGTTGACCGAATCGTCGGACACGCTTTCCCAGCTCAGCAGATGATCCAGATGATGGGCGAAATCCGGGTCGGCAGCGTTGAGTCGGGCAATTGCAGTGGACGTGGTCATAGCGAGGGCCTCATAGGAATGGCAAAAATGCTCAGGCGCCGAAAGTTAGCAGTCGATCCGCTTGGGCACCTGAGAATTCTGGCTATGAGGCGGATAGACGGGCGCGGCTTGAGGCCGCGCGGGTGAGTCAACCGCGGTGTCGAGACTCCACTGCCTTGCGCAGGGTGTCGATCAACGCCTGGATACGGGCGTGCTGCATTTTCATCGAAGCTTTGTTGACGATCAGCCGGGAGCTGATGTCGGCGATAAAGTCCTGGGGCTCCAGGCCGTTGGCGCGCAGGGTGTTGCCGGTGTCGACCACGTCGATGATCTTGTCGGCCAGGCCGATCAGCGGTGCCAACTCCATCGAGCCGTAGAGCTTGATGATATCGACCTGACGACCCTGCTCGGCGTAGTAACGCTTGGCAACGTTGACGAACTTGGTCGCCACCCGCAGGCGGCCCTTAGGCTCGACGTCACCGACACGGCCGGCGGTCATCAGCTTGCACAGGGCGATACGCAGGTCCAGCGGCTCGTACAGGCCCTGGCCGCCATATTCCATCAACACGTCTTTGCCCGCGACGCCGAGGTCGGCCGCGCCATGTTCAACGTAAGTTGGCACATCGGTGGCACGCACGATCAGCAGGCGAACGTCGTCCTGGGTCGTGGGGATGATCAGCTTGCGGCTCTTGTCCGGATTCTCGGTCGGCACGATGCCCGCTTCAGCCAGAAGCGGCAAAGTGTCGTCAAGGATGCGGCCCTTGGACAGTGCGATGGTCAACATGGGAAACGTCAGTCCTTCATCAGGCTATTGCTGTCCGGTCGCAATCGGCGCCAGACACAGATCGAGGCCATTACAGCCTCGACTTGAAACAAATCAGCTAACAGCATACATCGTCATGTGGCGAGGGAGCTTGCTCCGGCTGGGGCGCGAAGCGGCCCTGATCTTTGTTTAAAAAGACTGCGACTGCTGCGCAGTCCAGCGGGAGCAAGCTCCCTCGCCACAATGAACGTGTTTGCAGTTCCTGGAACTAGCCCGGCACGCGGCGGATTTTCGCGCCGAGCATCTGCAGCTTCTCTTCGATGCACTCGTAACCACGGTCTATGTGGTAGATGCGGTCGATGAGGGTGTCGCCGTCAGCGCACAACGCCGAGATCACCAGGCTGGCGGAGGCACGCAGGTCGGTAGCCATCACTGGCGCGCCCTTGAGCTTCTCGATACCGGTCACGATGGCGGTGTTGCCTTCGACCTGGATCTTGGCGCCCATGCGGTGCAGCTCGTACACGTGCATGAAGCGGTTTTCGAAGATGGTCTCGATCACGGCACCGGTGCCTTCGGCAATCGCGTTCAGGGAAATGAACTGCGCCTGCATGTCGGTCGGGAACGCCGGGTACGGAGCGGTACGCACGTTAACGGCTTTTGGCCGCTTGCCATGCATGTTCAGCTCGATCCAGTCTTCACCGGTGGTGATCTCGGCGCCGGCTTCCTTGAGTTTTTCCAGGACGGCTTCGAGGATGGTCGGATCAGTGTCCTTGACCTTGACACGGCCACCGGTGACGGCAGCCGCGACCAGATAGGTACCGGTCTCGATGCGGTCCGGCATCACCTTGTAGGTAGCCGAATGCAGGCGTTTCACGCCATCAATGGTGATGGTGTCGGTGCCGGCGCCGGTGATGTTGGCACCCATGGCGATCAGGAAGTTGGCCAGGTCGACCACTTCCGGCTCGCGCGCGGCGTTTTGCAGCACGCTGCGGCCATTGGCCAGGGCAGCGGCCATCATGATGTTCTCGGTACCGGTCACACTGACGGTATCAAAGAAGAAGTTTGCGCCACGCAGGCCGCCTTCCGGCGCCTTGGCCTTGATGTAGCCGCCTTCGACGTCAATGGTTGCACCCATGGCTTCGAGGCCACGGATGTGCAGGTCCACCGGACGCGAACCGATGGCGCAACCGCCAGGCAGTGCGACTTCGGCTTCGCCGAAACGGGCAACCATCGGGCCCAGTACCAGGATCGAGGCGCGCATGGTTTTCACCAGCTCGTACGGTGCGATCAGGGTCTTGATGGTGCGCGGGTCGATTTCGACGCTGAGTTTCTCGTCGATCACCGGCTCGATGCCCATGCGACCGAACAACTCGATCATGGTGGTGATGTCATGCAGGTGCGGCAGGTTGGCCACGGTAACCGGACCATCGCACAGCAAGGTCGCTGCCAGGATCGGCAGGGCGGAGTTCTTCGCCCCGGAAATACGGATCTCGCCATCAAGACGAGCACCGCCGGTAATAATCAATTTATCCATAAGAATCTCGACGCCTTGGGGGCTCAGGTGCGCTCGGCCCAGGCCGCGCGGCTGAAAAATTTCATAGTGACCGCATGGATGCTGCCATCGGTGATCCACGGGTTCAAATGGGCATAGATCTGCTGCTGACGCTTGACCGGGCTCAATGCCGCCAGTTCATCGCTAATCACGTTCAGCTGGAAATTGCAGCCTTCGCCCTCAACTTCAACATTAGTTTCGGGCAGCTTTCCTTCAAGGAAGCTTTTAACTTCTAGGGCCTGCATGATCAACCTCTATGGGCGCCCAGTGCGCGCGGGTCGCACATCATACAAAAAAGCCCCGCGCCTGCGAACCCCGCATAGCAGGACTCTGACGGGGGGCTTCTTTAATAATGTGTATTAAGGATGCGCCAACAGCTCGGTCAGACCGGAAACCTCAGCGATTTCACGCATGTCTTCGGGCAATGCACGAATGCTCACCGGCTTTTTGACGGCCTGCGCATCGCGCATGAAACACAGCAGCAACGACAAGCCGACGCTGCTGGACTTCACCACCGCCGAGCAATCCAGCACCAGCGCAGGAGCGGTACTGGCATTGATCAGCGCCTGGCCCTGCTTGCGCAGGGCGGGTCCAGTGCTGTAATCCAGCACGCCGCTGAGCAACAGCTCACCGGACTCGCCAAGGCGAATGGCCGACTCGGTCATTGGGCAGGCTTCCCGGCAGCTTTGTCGGTTTCTTCCTTGGCCTTGGCCACTTCACCGGCCCAACCGTTGATGGTTTTGTCCAGGTCGTTGCCATTGCGCTGCATGGCATCCGCGAACTGGTCACGGAACAGCTTGCCAATGTTGATGCCGTTGATGATCACGTTACGCAGTTTCCACTCGCCGTTGACCTTCTCGAGCGTGTACTGCACAGGGTAGACCGCGCCGTTGTTGCCCTTGACGCTCATGTTGACGCTGGTGCGGTCACCCGACTCATCCCCGGCAGGGGCGACGGTAATCCCCTGGTTGTTGTACTCCAGCAGGGCGTTGCCGTAGAACTGGAACAAGCCCTTCTTGAAGTTTTCCTGGAATGTCTGCATCTGCGCAGGCGTAGCCTTGCGCGAGTACTTGACGGTCATGATGCTTTTGGAAATACCTTCAGCATCAACAACAGGCCCGACAATCGTGTTCAGCGCGTTATAGAACTGACTCGGGTCCTGCTTGTACTTTTCCTTGTTGGCACTCAGGTCAGCCAACATCTTGTTGGTGGTGTCCTGCACCAGGTCATGCGCAGAACCGCCGGCAGCGGCGTTAGCCATCAACGGCAGTGCCGCGAGCAGTACCAACAGGCCACGTCGCAAAGTAGAGATCATGAACACATTCCTCATTTGGCGTCTTTATTGACGGTATTGAGCAGGAATTTACCGATCAAGTCCTCCAGCACCAACGACGACTGTGTGTCATGAATGGTCGAACCATCCTTGAGCAGGGCAGATTCCCCGCCGACGCTGATGCCGATGTACTTCTCGCCCAGCAGGCCAGCGGTGAGGATAGACGCAGTGGAGTCAGTCGGCAGGTTATCTACCTTCTTGTCCACCTGCATGGTCACACGGCCGGTGAAGCTGTCGCGGTCCAGATCGATTGCCGTGACCTTGCCGATGGTTACACCCGCCATGGTCACTTTAGCTCTGACAGTCAAACCGGCGATATTGTCGAAGTAGGCGTAAAGTTTATAAGTATCGGCGGTGGGGCTGGCCGATAGGCCGCTGACTCGCAGGGCGAGCAACAGTAAAGCCAGGATGCCAGCCAGCAAGAAAAGGCCGACACCGATTTCCACAGTGCGGTTTTGCATCAGAAATCTCCAAACATCAAGGCGGTCAAAATGAAGTCAAGGCCCAGTACCGCCAGCGAGGCGTACACAACGGTCTTGGTGGTGGCGCGACTGATCCCTTCTGAGGTGGGCTCACAGTCATAGCCTTGGAATACGGCGATCCAGGTCACTACAAAGGCGAAGACGATGCTTTTAATGATGCCGTTGAGCACGTCGCCGCTGAAGGTCACGCTGTTTTGCATGTTGCCCCAGTAGGAGCCGTCGTAGACGCCCAACCAGTCAACCGCCACCCATGAACCGCCCCAGATCCCGACCACGCTGAATACCATCGCCAGCAGTGGCAGGGAGATGAAGCCGGCCCACAGGCGCGGGGCAACAATGTACTTGAGTGGATCGACGCCGATCATTTCCAGGCTGGACAGCTGCTCGGTGGCCTTCATGTTGCCGATTTCGGCCGTCAGCGCAGAACCTGCGCGCCCGGCAAACAGCAGCGCGGTCACCACCGGGCCCAACTCACGCAACAGCGTCAGGGCAACCATCTGCCCAACAGCCTGCTCGGACCCGTAGCTGGAGAGGATATTGAAGCCTTGCAGCGCCAACACCATGCCGATGAACACCCCGGAGACCACGATGATCACCAGGGACATCACGCCCACGGAGTGCAATTGCTTGATCAGCAGGCCGAAACCGCCGCCAATACCGCCGCGGCCGAGCAAGGCATGAAACAGGAAAATCGTCGAACGCCCCAGCACACCGATGATATCGATGCCGGAGCGACCGAAAAGGCGAACCTTTTCGAGTAATGATGTCTTGCGCATCAGCGCTTCCCCAGAAGATCTGAGCGGTAGTCCGCTGCCGGAAAGTGAAAAGGCACCGGGCCATCGGGATCGCCGGTCATGAATTGGCGAATGCGCGGGTTGTCTGCGTTCATCAGTTCTTCAGGCGTGCCCTGCCCCAGCACCTGGCCATCGCCCACTACATATAGGTAGTCGGCAATGCTCGCGGTCTCGGCCAGGTCGTGGGAAACCACGATACTGGTGATACCCAACGCATCATTGAGCAGGCGGATCAGGCGTACCAGCACCCCCATGGCAATCGGGTCCTGGCCAACGAAAGGCTCGTCGTACATGAGAATCTGCGGGTCGAGGGCGATGGCACGCGCCAGGGCGACACGACGCTTCATGCCTCCGGACAACTCGTCGGGCATCAAATCGATAGCACCGCGCAGCCCGACGGCCTGCAATTTCAGCAACACAATGTCACGAATCATTTCATCGGACAGCTGTGTATGCACCCGCAGCGGGAACGCCACGTTTTCGAAAACATCGAGATCGGTAAACAACGCGCCGCTCTGGAACAGGACGCCCATGTGTTTGCGGGCATCGAACAGGTCACTGCGCGAAAGGGTCGGCAGGTTCTGGCCATTGACCCAGACTTCACCGGCGGAGGGGCGCAATTGCATGCCCATCAGGCGCAGCAGCGTAGTCTTGCCGCAGCCGGAAGGCCCCATGATGCCCGTGACTTTGCCGCGGGGAATGCGAATATCCACATTATTGAAGATGCTGCGCGTACCGCGCTTGAAGGAAAGGCCCTTCAGCTCGACCGCGTAGGCGTTATCGGCACTCATCTAAACTCCTTGGGATGCAGCCTTTCACTCAGACACTTTGTTTTCGACAAATGCTTGCGCCGAATAGACAAAAAGGCCGTGCGGACCGAACTGGCCGCGAACTATATCACTGCTGGTACAGCGCCCCCAAGGCCGGAACAGAGCTTGTTCAGAAACAGGACAGCTAAAAAATCCTGGCTGAGGTTCAATCTCAACCACAGGTGGATTGAATAAAGCCTGACGAACTTGTGTGAGGGAATTGATCATTACCGTTATAATCGCCGACTTTTCGTCAGGCTATACGATTTCAGACATGAGCCAATCCAGCGACCTTATTCAATCCGCACAACGCACCATCCGCCTCGAGCTTGAAGCCGTAGAAGGCTTGCTGGCCCATATCGACGCGGATTTCGTACGCGCCTGCGAGATGATTCTGGCCAGCAAGGGCCGCGTAGTGGTGGTCGGCATGGGCAAATCCGGGCATGTCGGCAACAAGATCGCCGCCACCCTGGCGAGCACCGGGACCACCGCGTTCTTCGTGCATCCGGCCGAAGCCAGCCACGGCGACATGGGCATGATCACCCGGGACGACATCATCCTGGCACTGTCCAACTCCGGCACCACCAACGAAATCGTGACCCTGCTGCCGCTGATCAAGCGCCTGGGTATCCAGCTGATCAGCGTGACCGGCAACCCGGACTCGACGCTGGCAAAAGCCGCCGAAGTGAATTTGAACGTGCACGTTGCCCACGAGGCCTGCCCGCTGAACCTGGCACCGACCTCCTCCACCACCGCCGCCCTGGTCATGGGCGATGCGCTGGCCGTGGCATTGCTGGAAGCCCGCGGGTTTACCGCCGAAGACTTCGCGTTTTCCCACCCGGGCGGCGCCCTTGGCCGTCGCCTGCTGCTGAAAGTGGAAAACGTCATGCACGCCGGCGACGAGCTGCCACAAGTGCCACGCGGCACCTTGCTGAAAGATGCCTTGATGGAAATGACCCTCAAGCGCCTGGGCATGACCGTAATCCTGGAGTCCGACGGGCGGCTGGCCGGGGTCTTCACCGACGGCGACCTGCGCCGCACCCTGGACCGCAACCTCGACATCCAGACCGCCACCATCGACGAAGTCATGACGCCTCACGGCAAGACCGCACGCCCTGACATGCTCGCGGCCGAAGCACTGAAGATCATGGAAGACCACAAGATCCTGGCGCTGGTGGTGGTCGACAGCGACGACCGTCCGGTTGGCGCCCTGAACATGCACGACTTGCTGCGTGCGGGAGTGATGTAGATGACCACCGACCTGATGCAACGGGGCAAGCACATCAAGCTGGCGATTTTCGACGTCGACGGCGTGCTGACGGATGGCCGCCTGTACTTTCTGGAAGACGGCAGCGAATTCAAGACGTTCAACACCCTCGACGGCCAGGGCATCAAGATGCTGATGGCGGCGGGCGTGCAAACCGGCATCATCAGCGGTCGCAAGACCCCGGTTGTGGAACGCCGCGCACAAAACCTGGGTATTCCTCACCTGTATCAGGGCCGCGAGGATAAACTGGTGGTTCTGGACGAGCTTCTTGGCCAACTCAACCTAAGCTATGAGCAGGTTGCGTACCTGGGTGACGATTTACCCGACCTGCCGGTGATTCGCCGGGTCGGCCTGGGCATGGCCGTGGCCAATGCGGCGGCGTTCGTTCGCGAACACGCCCATGGTGTAACCACCGCCCGCGGCGGCGAAGGCGCCGCCCGCGAGTTCTGCGAGTTGATTCTGCGCGCCCAAGGCAGCCTTGAAGCGGCCCACGCCGCCTACCTATAGAGCGTTTTATGCTGAGTAAAAAGATTCGCAATTTCCTGATACTTGCAGTCATCGCCGCGGTTTTCCTCGCGGTCGGCTACTGGAATATCAGCCCGGAGCGCTTCCTCGACAAGCCGGTTGCACAGGTTGACGAGAGTGCTATCGACTATTACGCCATCAACGCCCACAGCATCCAGTACCTGCCCGATGGCAAGGTCCAGTATGAAATGACCTCCGACAAGGTCGAACACTTGAAGGCATCCGAGGTCACTTTGCTGACCAAGCCGGACATGAACCTGTACCGCGGCGCCGAATTTCCATGGCACGTCACCAGCGAGCGTGGCGAGGTCAACCCGGACGGCACCCAAGTGGAACTGATTGACTCGGTGCGGGTAGCCCGCACTGACGCCAAGAACCGCGACACCATTATTACCAGCAGTCGCATGACCGTATTCCCACAGAAGCAATATGCGCAGACCGAGCAAGACGTTAGAATTGACGGCGCTGGCGGTGTATCGACTGGCAAGGGAATGAAAGCGTATTTGAAAGAAAGCAGGATACACCTGCTATCGAACGTAAGAGGACAGTATGAGGCTCGTTAAAACCCTCCCTATTTTGCTCGGCCTGGGCGCAGCACTGGGAAGCGTGAGCGCCTGGGCTCTGCCGAACGATAGCCAGCAACCGATCCACATTCAGGCTGACGATGCGCAGCTGGATGACAAGCAAGGTATCGCGACCTACACGGGCAGCGTGATCATCACCCAGGGCTCGATGAAAGTGACGGGTAACACCGTGACACTGACTCGTACCCCGGCGGGCGATATCGACGTGGTCACTTCGGTGGGCAACCTGGCGTATTTCGAACAACTGCAGAAAGTGGGCGACCCTACGCCGGTCAAAGGCTATGGCAAGACGATCCAGTACCACGCCCAGCAAAACCGCATCGTGCTGATCGACCAGGCCCGGGTCATCAATGACGGCAACACCACCGACGGCGAAAAAATCGTCTACGACACGGTGAAGCAGATCGCCCAGGCCGGCCGTGCTACCGGCTCGAAAATCAGCACGCCGAAGCCGCGTATCGACATGGTTATCCAGCCGAAGCAGAAACCGGGCGCAGCCCAGCCGGCGCCGAAACCCGACGCGAAGAAGGCGAATTAATGGCAACCCTGAAAGCCCAGCATCTGGCCAAGGCTTATAAAAGCCGTCAGGTCGTGCGTGACGTCAGCCTGTCGATCGACAGCGGCCAGATCGTCGGTTTGCTCGGCCCCAACGGTGCCGGCAAGACCACCTGCTTCTACATGATCGTCGGCCTGGTGCAGGCCGATCAAGGCCGCGTCCTGATCGACGACCTGGACGTGAGCCACCAGCCTATGCACGGCCGTGCGCAAGCGGGTATCGGCTATCTTCCCCAGGAAGCATCGATCTTCCGCAAACTGTCGGTTTCCGACAACATCATGGCCATCCTCGAGACCCGCAAGGAACTCGACCGCGCCGGGCGCAAGAAAGAGCTGGAAAGCCTGCTGCAGGAATTCCACATCAACCACATTCGCGACAACCTCGGCATGAGCCTTTCCGGCGGCGAGCGTCGTCGTGTGGAAATCGCCCGCGCGCTGGCCACGGCGCCCAAGTTCATCCTGCTGGACGAACCTTTCGCCGGTGTCGACCCGATCTCGGTCGGCGACATCAAGCAGATCATCCATCATCTCAAGGCCAAGGGCATCGGTGTTTTGATCACCGACCACAACGTCCGTGAGACGCTCGATATCTGCGAAACCGCCTACATCGTCAACGATGGACAGCTGATTGCCGAAGGTGACTCTGCCACTATCCTGGCCAACGAACTGGTCAAGGAAGTGTATCTGGGTCACGAGTTCCGCCTGTAAACACGGTGGTATCAGGCCATTCGCCATGGAGCGCGGTAGTCAATAAAAACCTCAGTATTTTTATTGTTACCGCGCTCTAGGCAAAGCCCCCGATATCAGGCATATAATTTGCTTATGTTTGGCGCTCACGCGCCCTGTCGTGGATGGCGCATTGCGCCGGCGAATAAGGTGTTAAGCCCCTGCCATGAAACCATCGCTAGTCCTGAGAATGGGCCAGCAGCTGACGATGACACCGCAGCTGCAACAGGCCATCCGCCTGCTCCAATTGTCGACCCTGGACCTGCAACAGGAAATCCAGGAGGCCCTGGAGTCCAATCCGATGCTCGAACGCCAGGAAGAAGGCGACGACTTCGATAATGCAGACCCGCTGGCCGACAACATCGAGCAAAAGCCCAACCCC
This sequence comes from Pseudomonas sp. GP01-A4, assembly GCF_058780865.1. Taxonomy (NCBI): domain Bacteria; kingdom Pseudomonadati; phylum Pseudomonadota; class Gammaproteobacteria; order Pseudomonadales; family Pseudomonadaceae; genus Pseudomonas; species Pseudomonas sp. GP01-A4. The sequence goes on along the minus strand of NZ_JBYSWF010000019.1, from coordinate 26,095 downwards.
GACGTACAGGAACCCTCCTACCAGGAAACCGCCCCTACGGTGGATAACCTTGAGGAAGGCGAATGGAACGAACGCATTCCCAACGAACTTCCCGTGGATACCGCCTGGGAAGACGTCTACCAGACCAGCGCCAGCAGCCTGCCCAGCAACGATGACGACGAGTGGGACTTCACCACCCGCACATCAGCCGGCGAGAGCCTGCAAAGCCATTTGCTCTGGCAGCTGAACCTGGCACCGATGTCCGATACCGATCGCCTGATCGCCGTGACCCTGATCGATTGCATCAACAACCAGGGCTACCTGGACGAGACCCTTGAGGAGATCCTCGAGGCGTTCGACCCGGAACTGGACATCGAACTGGACGAAATCGAAGCCGTCCTGCACCGCATCCAGCAATTCGAGCCGGCCGGCATCGGCGCCCGCAACCTCAGCGAGTGCCTGCTGCTGCAACTGCGCCAATTGCCGGCCAAGACGCCTTGGCTGAGCGAAGCGCAGCGCCTGGTCACCGACTATATCGACCTGCTGGGCAGCCGCGACTACAGCCAGTTGATGCGCCGCATGAAGCTCAAGGAAGATGACCTGCGCCAGATCATCGAGCTGGTGCAGAGCCTCAACCCACGCCCGGGCTCGCAGATCGAGTCCAGCGAAGCCGAATATGTCGTGCCCGACGTGATTGTGCGCAAGGACAACGAACGCTGGCTGGTGGAGCTGAACCAGGAATCGGTGCCGCGCCTGCGGGTCAATCCGCAATACGCAGGTTTTGTGCGCCGCGCCGACACCAGCGCCGATAACACCTTCATGCGTAACCAACTGCAGGAAGCCCGCTGGTTCATCAAGAGCCTGCAAAGCCGCAACGAAACCCTGATGAAAGTCGCCACCCAGATCGTCGAGCACCAGCGCGGCTTCCTGGAATACGGCGATGAAGCAATGAAGCCGCTGGTACTGCACGACATCGCCGAGGCGGTGGGCATGCACGAATCAACTATTTCCCGGGTGACCACGCAAAAATTCATGCATACCCCACGGGGTATATATGAGCTGAAATACTTTTTCTCCAGCCACGTCAGCACCTCCGAAGGCGGCGAATGCTCGTCCACGGCGATCCGCGCGATCATCAAAAAACTGGTTGCCGCGGAAAATCAGAAAAAGCCGTTGAGTGACAGCAAGATCGCTGGTTTACTGGAGGCACAAGGCATTCAGGTCGCCCGTCGAACCGTCGCCAAGTACCGCGAGTCCCTAGGGATCGCGCCTTCCAGCGAGCGTAAGCGTTTGATGTGACGGGCGGGCCATAGCGTTCCAGTGGCGGGTATTCCTACCCGCCGCTTTATGCACTGGCAACGAAGGAGAAGCTGTATGCAAGTCAACATCAGTGGACACCATGTAGAAGTCACCCCTCCATTGCGCGAATACGTCGAGCTGAAGCTGAAGAAGCTTGAGGGCCATTTCGACAAGATCACCAACGTTCAGGTCATCATGAAGGTCGACAAGCTTCAGCAGAAAATCGAAGCGACACTTCAGATACCCGGTGGCGAAGTGGTCGCCAATGCCGAACATGAAGACATGTATGCATCAATCGACTTGCTCACAGACAAGCTTGACCGCCAACTTAAAAAGCATAAGGAAAAGCAGCAGAGCCTTCTTCAAGGCACTGGCCGCTAACACTCCCCACCCATGATCCGACTTGAAACCATCCTGACCCCCGGCCGTTCCCTCGTGAACGTGCCGGGCGGCAGTAAAAAGCGCGCCCTCGAACAAATTGCCAACCTGATCGGCCGCGAAGTGCCCGAACTGGATACGCAAGCTGTGTACGAGGCCCTGATCGCCCGTGAAAAGCTCGGCTCCACCGGCTTTGGCAACGGCATCGCCATTCCTCACTGCCGCCTGCAAGGCTGTGAGTCTCCAGTCAGCGCCCTGCTGCACCTGGACGCCCCTATCGATTTCGACGCCATCGACGGCGCGCCGGTCGACCTGCTGTTCGTGCTGCTGGTCCCGCAAGCTGCCACCGATGCGCACCTGGAACTGCTTCGGCAGATCGCCAGCATGCTCGACCGCAAGGACGTACGCGACAAACTGCGTAGTGCCTCAAGCAATGAGGCGCTCTACCAGGTTGTCCTGGATGAACAAAACGGGCATTAATCATGCGTTTGATCATCGTCAGCGGCCGTTCCGGCTCAGGTAAAAGCACGGCCCTCAATGTTCTTGAGGACAACGGCTTCTATTGCATCGACAACCTGCCCGCCGGCCTGCTACCGGAACTGGCGGAACGCGCGCTGATTCATACCGAGTTGGCGCAACCGCTGGTCGCCGTGTCGATCGACGCCCGCAACCTGCCCAGCCACCTCACACGCTTTCCTGAACTGCTCGAAGAAGTGCGGGCCAAGCATATCCATTGCGATGTGCTGTACCTGGACGCCGACGAAGAGACCCTGCTCAAGCGCTTCTCTGAAACCCGTCGCCGCCACCCGTTGAGCAGCCCTCATCGTTCCCTGGCCGAAGCCATCGAGGACGAGACCAAACTGCTGGGGCCGATCATTGACCTGGCCGACCTCAAGATCAACACCACCAGCCTGAACCTGTATCAACTGCGGGATGCGATCAAGCTGCGTCTGCTGAACCAGCCGGAGCCGGGCACGGCGTTCCTTGTCGAGTCGTTCGGTTTCAAGCGCGGCATGCCGGTGGATGCCGACCTGGTGTTCGATGTGCGCTGCCTGCCCAACCCGTACTGGAAGCCGGAACTGCGCGATCAGTCGGGGCTGGACCAACCTGTGGCCGAGTACCTGGCGGCGCAACCGGATGTCGAGGAAATGTACCAGGACATCTCCAGCTACCTGCTCAAGTGGCTGCCGCGTTTTGCGGCCAGCAATCGGGCTTATGTCACCATCGCCATTGGCTGCACCGGCGGCCACCACCGATCCGTCTACCTGACCGAACGCCTGGGCAAGGTGCTGCAACAAACCCTCAAGAACGTCCAGGTTCGCCACCGCGACCTCAGCTGAAAGGAACACCCCCGCGATGCCCGCTCTGGAAATTGAAATCATCAACAAGCTGGGCCTGCACGCCCGGGCCTCGGCCAAGTTCGTCGGCGTCGCCGGGCAGTTCCCTTGCCAGATCCGCGCCGGGCGTACCCCGGAATCCATGGTCGACGGCAAAAGCATCATGGCCATGATGATGCTGGCTGCGGGCAAGGGCACGAAGATTCATTTGAAGACCGAAGGCGAGCAAGAGCAGGAAGCGATGGATGCCCTGGTAGCGTTGATCAATAATTTCTTTGATGAGGGCGAGTAGGTAATCGCCCCTCCCCTGCGTCAGTTGGACAGCAGTTTGCCGTTGAACAGAATCTTCAACGTCTTGACCGTCAGTACGGCCAGGGCGATCGTCAGGAAAGCCAGGATCAGATAGGCAATCGCTTCCAGGATCACGCCTCCTTTGGCATCGGCATATTTCAACGCAGCGTTGCTCAATGCCGCAATCGGAAAGCTGATTGCCCACCAGGCAGGAGAAAAAGGCGCGGCCTGACGGAATACTTTGAATGCCAGCACCCCAAACAGGAACAGGCCAAAGTAGAAGAGCACGCTGGCAAAGTAGTCGACGCTGCCAAAGAAGTTGGTGTAAGCCAGAAAGCCGACTTCAAAGGGGGCGATAAGTATCATCAGCGAAGGTGTCATACCTTTGGCCATCACCGGCTCGTGAACCAGACGTGAAAAAATTCGCGTGAAGAACACCAGCGCAATCACACTCCCTACCGCCATCGCGAACAGATTGAACTCGTATGCCCACGCCATGGGCATGTGGGCACCTGTCACCGCGATGTCGAGCGCCGCCACCCCCGGGATCAGCCAGGCAGGCACCGCATATTGCGACTCCTGATTACCGGACAACAGTCGCGAGAGCACAATTGCCGCCAGGATCATGGTCAGCAGGCTACCCAACATCCAAAGCCCCTGGCTGATCAGGGTGCTAGCTGAGCCTACGACTGCCGACAGCAGCAGCAACGCGATCGTCACCGTGCCAAAGAAATTTCCTGATATCGGGTGATTGAACTCGGCTTTGACCGCCGCAGGGTATTTAACCCATTTGGTGAGATACCCCGCCACCAGTGCGATAAACACCAGAATGGCAAACCCACCAATGACCGCTCCGATCATTTGCGCGTAAGCCACATATTCACTGGCGGACTGCCAGGCCAGGCTCAAGCCGGCCAACCCCATCACGGCGCCAAACAAATTGATGGGAAGATTCTTGATGGACCCCGACCGCTCGCTCGATTCGACAGCGAAGGGGGGAAGTGGCGCGTTACAGATGCTCATGCGGGTCTCCGGTTGACGATAAAGCACGTGACGGACAGTGTCGCCTACCTCCCCTCTGTCCTATAGTGTCGCTTAACGACGATTTCAGCCATTTCCACTACGGAGACCGACACCATGCGAATTGCCCTCCTGGCATTTCCCCGCGTGCAAATGCTGGATGTCGTGGGCCCTGCCGATGTGTTCGCTGAAGCGGCCAGGCAATTGGGCAATTCCCGTGCATACAGGATCTCGGTCATCGGTACCGTCGCCGGGCAGATCAAGGGAACCAATGGGCTTCGCCTGGCCACGGATGACTCCATCGAGACGTTCAAGGGGGCTATCGATACGCTGCTGATCGCTGGAAGCCCCAGCGTGAATGACGTGGCACACGACGCCCACCTGCGGGACTGGGTACGCTACCAGGCCACGCGCGTGCGGCGGATAGGCTCGGTTTGCAGTGGCGCTTTTGTGCTGGGGGCTGCTGGCTTGCTGGTCGGGCGACGCGTCACCACGCACTGGAATTCCAGTGCATTGCTGGCCAGGCAATACCCCGATGCCGTGGTCGAACCGGACAGCATTTTTATCCGCGACGGTAACCTGTACACCTCCGCCGGTGTGACGGCCGGTATGGATCTGGCGCTCGCGTTAGTCGAGGAGGACCACGGCCGGGATTTGGCGCTCAGTGTGGCCAGGGAAATGGTGATGTACTTCAAACGGCCGGGCGGCCAGTCACAGTTCAGCGCCCAACTGGCGGCACAGACCGCAGAGCGCACGAACATTCGCCAGATACAGACCTATATCGTCGACAACCTGGCCGCAGACCTGAGCGTGGCATTGCTGGCCCAGCGCGCTGACATGAGCGAACGCAACTTTGCCCGGGTATTCAAGGCCGAGGGTGGATTCACCCCTGCCGAGTTCGTGGAGCTGGCACGTATCGACCAGGCACGGCGGCTGATCGAAGGGTCGAATGTCTCGCTCAAACGCCTGGCCGATCAGGTCGGCTATGCCAATGTTGATGGGTTCCGGCGCGCCTTCGTTCGCCGCCTGGGCGTTACCCCCAGCGACTACCGCAAGCGCTTCTTGTAGAAGTGCGACAGCCTCAGCCCAACGCCGTATCCATCACCATCATCAAGCAAAACCCGATACACAGCCCCAGGCTGGCGAGCTTGTCATGGCCATTGCGCCGCGACTCGGGAATGACTTCGTGAGTCACCACCAGCAGCATGGCCCCGGCCGCCAGCGCCAGCCCCAGCGGCAACAGCACCTGAGCCAGGCTCACCAGCCAGGCACACAGCACCGCAAACACCGGCTCCACCAGCCCTGACGCTGCGCCGATCAGGAACGCCTTGACCCGCGACATCCCTGCCCCGGCCAGCACCAACGCAATCACCAGTCCCTCCGGCACATCCTGCAAGGCAATACCCATGGCGAGGCTGTCGGCATCCGGCATGCCGCCGCCTGCCGAGACACCCACGGCCATGCCTTCGGGAATGTTGTGGGCAATGATGGCGAACACAAACAGCCAGATACGCGGCGGTATCACCGGATGATCCGGACTGCCCACCAGCATTTCCGGGCTCGCGCCGGAGACCTTGCGATCCACCAGATACAGCCCGAACGCGCCCAGCATGATGCCGAAACTGATCAATCCACTGGCGCCCCATGGCGTCAGCCCCAGGCTTTGGGCAGCCGCAATACCCGGCACGATCAGCGAAAACGCCGTAGCGGCCAACATCACCCCGGCACCGAAGCCGAGCAGCGTGTCGCTCACCGCCAATGGCATCCGGCGGATCACCAGTACCGGCACGGCACCCAGGGCGGTGCCGAGCGCGCAGATGGCCCCGCCCTGCAAGGCACGCAGGATGCGCGGTTCCAGGTCAAGCCAGGCCAGCCCTTGGGCCACCAGCAATGCAGTTCCTGCCAATAGCAGCAGCGAGCCAAACGCATAACGAAACATTCGCACGCTGCTGATCGCCAGTGTTTCAGTGCCCATAGTCGGCCTTAGATCTTGTTATAGAGGAGTTTCAGCCCAGCGCAGCCTGGTAGCGGCCGGCAACTTCCGGCCAGTTGATGACGCTGTAGAACGCATTGATGTATTCCGGACGACGGTTCTGGTACAGCAGGTAATAAGCGTGTTCCCAGACGTCCAGGCCGAGGATTGGCGTATTGCCGTTCATCAACGGGCTGTCCTGGTTGCCGCTGCTTTCCACCACCAGGGTCTTTTGCGGCGTCACGCTCAACCACGCCCAGCCGCTGCCGAAACGGGTCAAGGCAGCTTTGGTGAAGGCCTCTTTGAAGGCGTCGAAACCGCCCAACTGCTCGTCGATGGCGTTACCCAGCGCGCCGTCTGGCTTGCCGCCGCCCTTGGGCGACATGACAGCCCAGAACAACGAGTGGTTGGCGTGGCCGCCGCCCTGGTTGATCACCGCCGCCCGCAGCTTTTCCGGCAGTTGCTGGACGCTGGACACCAGTTTCTCCACCGGCCAAGCGGCAAACTCGGTGCCTTCGACGGCTGCGTTGAGGTTGTTGATGTAGGTCTGGTGGTGCTTGGTGTAATGGATCTCCATGGTTTGCGCGTCAATATGCGGTTCAAGGGCATCGTAGGCGTAAGGCAAGGCCGGCAAGGTGTAGGACATATCAATGAGCTCCATAAAAAGGGCTGTTGCGGGTCGACGCATCCGATGGCGCCACGTTGCTGCCCAGCAGGCGGTGGGTACGTGGGTACTCACCGTGATCGCTGATGAAATTCAGCAGTTCGACGTAGGTCTTGCTGCTCTGACGCAGGGCCGCTTCCCGCAATAGCGGGTTAAGACGGGTGTCTTGCATGGTCTGCAACAGGCGCTGGTGAATGGCGCAGAGGTATTCCGCGCTTTCTTCCGGCTGGTTCAGGCGCAAGTGCAGATCGGCCAGGTTGTGATGGGAAATGACGCAAGCCGCCACCGCTTCGTCGGCATCCGCCCAGCGCTCAAACAACACTTGAGCCAGGGCCAGGGCTTGCAGGTAGGCCTCGCGGGCATCTACCAGCTCGCCCGCCATAAAGCAGCGATTGGCCCGTTCGATCGTGCGTTTCCAGTGCTCCATGGTGAGCCTCCAAAGCAGGGTCGGTGATTACACGCCGCCGGCCGTGAGCTTTTCCGGATCCAGCAGGATTTCCAGTTGGCTGCGGGGCAAGTCGGTATGTTCGAGCGCCACATCAATCACCGGACGGCCTTGTTGATAGGCCTTCTTGGCGATTTCGGCGGCCTTTTGGTAACCGATGATCGGGTTGAGTGCGGTCACCAGGATCGGATTGCGCGACAGCGCTTCCTTGAGCTTGGCTTCGTTGACCTTGAAGCTGGCGATGGCCTTGTCGGCCAGCAGTCGGCTGGAGTTGGCCAGCAACTCCAGGCTGCCGAGCAGGTTCTGGGCAATGATCGGCAGCATCACGTTGAGTTCGAAGTTGCCGGACTGGCCGGCGATGGTAATCACCGTGTCGTTGCCGATGACTTGTGCGGCAACCATGGCGGTGGCTTCCGGGATCACCGGGTTGACCTTGCCGGGCATGATCGAAGAGCCCGGCTGCAGGCCTTCCAGCTCGATTTCACCAAGGCCCGCCAATGGGCCGGAGTTCATCCAGCGCAGGTCGTTGGCGATTTTCATCAGGGACACGGCGGTGGTCTTGAGCTGCCCGGAGACCGCGACGGCCGTGTCCTGGGAGCCGATCAGCGCGAACAGGTTCTTGCCTGGGGTGAACTGGACGTGGGTCAGGCTGCTCAGTTGCTGGCTGAAGCGCGCTGCAAACTCCGGATGCGCATTGATCCCGGTGCCGACTGCAGTGCCACCCTGGGCCAGCGCCTGCAAGCTCGGCAGCAGGTCTTGCAGATGGCCGATATTGGCCTTGAGCTGCTGCGCCCAGCCATTGAGCACCTGGCTCATGCGCACCGGCATGGCGTCCATCAGATGCGTCCGACCGGTCTTGACGAAACGGTGCACCTCCTCGGCCTTGTGCTCGATCACCTGGACCAGGTGCAGCAGCGCCGGCAGGGTTTGCTCATGCAGCACCAGCGCCGCACTGACGTGAATGGTGGTCGGGATGATGTCATTGCTGCTCTGGCCGCAGTTGACGTGATCGTTAGGGTTGACCGGCTCGCCCAGCAAGCGGCTGGCGAGGGTCGCAATCACTTCGTTGGCGTTCATGTTGGAGCTGGTGCCGGAACCGGTCTGGAAGATATCCACCGGGAAATGCTGCATGAAATCGCCTTCCAGCAAGCCTTGGGCGGCATCAACGATGGCCTTGCCCTGGGCTTCGCTCAGTTGTTTCAGCTCGACGTTGGCTTTAGCGGCGGCAGCCTTGGCCAGGATCAACGCACGAATGAACTGCGCCGGCATGCGCTGGTGGCTGATGGGAAAGTTGTTCACCGCACGCTGGGTTTGTGCGCCATACAGGGCCTCGGCGGGCACTTGCAGTTCGCCCATGCTGTCGCGTTCGATACGGGTGTTACTCATCGGAAGATCCTTGCACCAGGTCAGAGTGAGAAATCGATGGCAGCAATTCGCAGGTCGCCAATTGCCAGGCAAAGGTCTGCCAGCGCTTGAGGCGGCAGGCACAGTGGGAAAGTTTTTCCAGGTCGCGCAACGGGCGCCAGGCCTGGTCCAGGCACATGGACCGCCAGTGCCAGGGCAAGGCGATGTCGGAGGCGGTGTCCAGCAGCAGGCGGAATGAGGTTTCGCCGATGGTCCACGGGTGGGTCGCAGTGCAACAGGCGAGGTACCGGCCTTCGGCCAGATAATGTTCGATCAGGCGGGGCTCGTCGGGAGCAAGGCCGCAACGAATCTGACGACTCATCCAACGCCAGCTTTCCAGGTAGGGATCCTCATGCAGGACAGAACTCATGATCCACACTCATTCGGTAATGATATTTATTATTAAATGATATTGAGAATCAAAACAAGAGCCTGAGAAAATCACTCGGAATTCCAGGCACAAAAAAAGGCGCGCCACCCAATGGGTGGCGCGCCTTCTTTATGGCGCCTGTCGGCGGGTTAGCTGCCGGCGACGGTCATCTTTTCGATCAACACCGAACCGGTGCGGATGTTGCTGCGCAGTTCCAGGTCATTACCCACCGCGACAATCTGCTTGAACATGTCACGCATGTTGCCCGCGATGGTCACTTCCTGCACGGCGAACTGGATTTCGCCGTTTTCCACCCAGAAACCCGCCGCACCACGGGAGTAATCACCCGTGACCATATTCAGGCCATGGCCCATCAACTCGGTGACCAGCAAGCCACGGCCCATGCGCCGCAACAGCGCCGCCTGGTCTTCATCGCCATGGGTGATGAACAGGTTGTGTACGCCACCGGAGTTGGCGGTGCTTGGCAGGCCGAGTTTGCGACCGGCGTAGGTGCCCAGCACATAGGACACCAGCTCACCGTTCTCGACGAATGGCTTGGCATAGGTGGCCAGGCCATCACCGTCAAACGACGAACTGCCCATGGCGCGCATCAGGTGCGGGCGCTCATCGATGGTCAGCCATTCCGGGAACAGCTTCTGGCCAATCGCACCTTCCAGGAACGACGACTTGCGGTACAGGTTGCCGCCGGAAATCGCCCCAAGGAAACTGCCGAACAAACCACCGGCCAGTTCCGCCGAGAACAACACCGGCACTTCACAGGTCGGCACCGGGCGCGCGCCCAGGCGGCTGGCAGCACGCTGCGCGGCACGCTGGCCGATGAGTACCGGGTCCATCAGCAATTCGCCCTGGCGGTTCACGTCGTACCAGTAATCACGCTGCATCTGGCCGTTGGCTTCGGCGATCATCACGCAACTCAGGCTGTGACGCGTCGAGGCATAACCGCCGATAAAACCGTGGCTGTTGCCGTATACGCGGCAACCCTGATGAGTACTCAAGGTGGTGCCATCGGCGTTCTTGATCCGGCTGTCGGCATCGAATGCCGCCGCTTCACAGGTCAAAGCCTGTTCAATAGCCTGTTCCGGGGTGATGTCCCAGGCATGGAACAGGTCAAAATCCTTCAAGTCCCGAGCCATCAGGGCTGCATCAGCCAGGCCGGAGCTTTCATCTTCGGAGGTGTGCTTGGCAATCGCCAGTGCTGCTGCAACGGTTTCGCGAATCGCTTCCGGGCCGCTGGCAGAAGTGCTGGCCGAGCCCTTGCGCTGGCCCACGTACAAGGTGATGCCAAACCCCTGGTCGCGGTTGAATTCGACGGTTTCCACTTCCCGCTGGCGCACCGAAGTCGACAACCCCTGCTCCAGGGACACCGCCACTTCACAGGCACTGGCCCCCTGGCGCTTGGCCTCGGCAATGATCTGCTCGACTTGTTCCTGCAGTGCCGGTAACGCTTGCGGACCGACGCTTTGGGCTGCACTCATGGTTTTCTCCACTCAAATTCTGCTTTCGGTTAAGGCCTTCTAGCGACCGGGCCGGACAAGCGGCCCCCGACTGGTTATCATGGCGGCGTTTCTTTGCGGACTGCCACCATGGTTGATTCTTACGACGACTCCCTCGATGGGGAGAAAAGCAAATCTCAGGTCAAACGCGAGCTGCATGCTCTGGTTGACCTCGGCGAGCGCCTTACAACACTCAAGCCTGACTTGTGTGCAAAACTGCCATTGACCGACGCCCTGCGCCGGGCTCTGAACGATGCGCCCAAGCACACCGCGAATATCGCGCGTAAACGGCACCTCATGTTCATCGGCAAACTGATGCGCGACCAGGACACTGACGCCATTCTGACGTTGCTCGATCAACTCGATGCCTCCACTCGCCAGTACAACGAGCGCTTCCATAACCTGGAACGCTGGCGTGATCGCCTGATCGCTGGCGATGACGCGGTACTGGAGAAGTTCGTCATCGAGTACCCGGATGCCGATCGCCAACAATTGCGCTCCCTGATCCGTCAGGCCCAGCACGAACTGGCGCAAAGCAAGCCACCGGCCTCCAGCCGAAAAATCTTCAAATACATCCGTGAGCTGGACGATAGTCAACGCGGCCTGCGCTGACCCTCTTCCCCGGGTGGCGGCCTTCGCCACCCGAAGCTCCCGTTCTTACGACCCCGTGCCACCCACGGTGATCGCATCGATTTTCAAGGTTGGCTGGCCGACACCCACCGGCACCGACTGACCATCCTTGCCGCACGTCCCCACACCGCTATCCAGCGACAGGTCGTTACCGACCATCGACACCTTGCTCATGGCTTCCGGGCCGTTGCCAATCAACGTTGCACCCTTGACCGGCGCGGTGATCTTGCCGTCTTCGATCAAATACGCCTCGCTGGTGGAGAACACGAACTTGCCGCTGGTGATGTCCACCTGCCCACCACCGAGGTTGGCGCAGTAGATGCCGCGTTTCACCGAGGCGATGATTTCGGCCGGATCGCTTTCGCCGCCGAGCATGTAGGTGTTGGTCATGCGCGGCATCGGCAGGTGCGCGTAGGACTCGCGACGACCGTTACCGGTGCGGGCCACGCCCATCAGGCGCGCGTTGAGCTTGTCTTGCATGTAGCCCTTGAGCACACCGTTTTCGATCAGCGTGGTGCACTCGGTCGGGGTGCCTTCGTCATCGACGCTCAACGAACCGCGACGCCCGGCCAGGGTACCGTCATCGACGATGGTGCAGAGCTTGGACGCAACCATCTCGCCCATGCGCCCGCTGTAGGCGGAACTGCCCTTGCGGTTGAAATCACCTTCCAGGCCGTGGCCCACCGCTTCATGCAGCAGCACGCCGGACCAGCCAGAGCCCAATACCACCGGCAACGTACCCGCCGGGGCCGGAATTGCTTCCAGATTGACCAGGGCCTGGCGCAACGCTTCACGGGCATACCCCATGGCGCGGTCTTCGGTGAGGAAATAACGGTAGTCGGTACGCCCGCCGCCGCCGTGGCCACCGCGCTCGCGACGGCCATTCTGTTCGACGATCACGCTGACATTGAAGCGCACCAGCGGCCGCACATCCGCCGCCAGGCCGCCATCGGTGGAGGCCACGAGGATGCGTTCCCACACCCCGGCCATGCTTACGGTGACTTGCTGGATACGCGGGTCCAGGGCACGGGTCGCCGCGTCCACACGCTTGAGCAGCTCGACCTTTTCGGCGCGGCTGATCACTTCCAATGGGTTATCCGGGGCATACAGCTGGGCCACGTCCTGGGTGCTGAACGCCTGCACCGTGCCGTTTTGCCCGGCACGGGAGATCGAACGCGCTGCACGAGCCGCCAGCCCCAGGGCTTCCAAGGTGATGGCGTTGCTGTAGGCAAAGCCGGTTTTTTCACCGGACTGCGCACGCACACCCACGCCTTGGTCGAGGTTGAAGCTGCCTTCCTTGACGATCCCGTCTTCCAGGGCCCAGGACTCGGAAATCTGCCCCTGGAAATACAGGTCCGCAGCGTCGATGCCTGGCCCGGCCAGATCGCCGAGGACCGTTTGCAAGCTTTCGATGGTCACGCCACCAGGCGCCAGGAGGTGTTCACTGACTGAGGACAACAACTCGCTCATAGGTTTGGCCTTAAATTCATCGTTCTGAAGCAGGTCGCTGTGCGCCCTGCGAGAAAAAGCGCCGGTGGCCCGCCACCGGCATGCGCGTCCGTATCGACGCCTGTTCGCTGCTATCGCGTTCGGCCAACAACACCGCCTCGCCTTGATCCTGTTGTGCCAGCACCCGCCCCCATGGGTCGATGATCGCTGCATGCCCGAAGGTTTCCCTGGGCCCCGGATGCACGCCACCCTGGGCGGCCGCCAGCAGGTAGCACTGGGTCTCGATGGCACGCGCACGGATCAGCACATCCCAGTGCGCGGCGCCGGTTACCGCTGTAAAGGCCGAGGGCGCGGTGATCAACTCGGCACCCGCAGCGCGCAATTCGCTGTATAGCTCCGGGAAGCGCAAGTCGTAACACACCGTCAGCCCCAGGCGGCCGACCGGCGTATCCGCCACGACCACCTGGCTACCATGAGCATAGTCATCGGATTCACGATAACGACCCCGGGCATCGGCCACATCGACATCGAACAGGTGCAGCTTGTCGTAGCGGGCAACGATTTCGCCCTGATCATCGATCAGCAGCGAGCAGGCATTGGACTTGGCGTTCGGCTGATCCTTTGGGGGCAGCGGCAAAGTGCCGGCCACTATCCATAAGGTGAGGTCGCGGGCGGTCTGTTTCAACCATGGCAGGATCGGACCTTCGCCCAAGGCCTCGGCGCGACCGATATCGGCCACATCGCGACGGCCCATGGCGGCGAAGTTTTCCGGGAGTACCGCAAGCCTTGCACCGCCCGCCGCCGCTTGCTCCAGCAGGCGCCGGGCCTGGGCCAGGTTGGCCAGCACATCGCTTTGGCTGACCATTTGAATTACCGCAAAGGACATGGGCCCACACTCCAGAAAAGGCATGAGGCCATGCTACTCCACAGGTACTCAGTTTGGCTTTTCAAATGGCTTGTCGAAGGTGATTTTCGGGTCCTTCCACGGGCCTTCTACCTTGTACTGCACGCTGGCGAAACGCGAAACACGGTCGCCAATCAGCTTGTCGATCAGGAACAGCGCCCCACCAATGGCCGGCGCGCCGACGATCAATGCAGCAATCGGCAGGTTGTTGGTGACCGGCAGCGTCACCAGCAACTTGGCATCGACGCGGTCTGCCACCAGGTCCAGGGTGCCGTTGATCTCCAGGTTACTCGACGGGCCGGTCATGGTGATCGGCTCACGGGTTACAAACACGCCGTTACTGGCGGCCAGCAAGCCCTTGACCCGGTCATAACTCAAGCCCTTGCCAAGCAAGTCCGAGAAGTCCAGGCGCAGCCGGCGACCGATGGAGTTGAAGTTCAGCAAGCCAAACACCCGCAGGGCCTGCGCACCGCCGTCCACTTCAACAAACTGGCCTTTGCGGAAACTGGCGTCCAGGCTGCCGGAGAAACGCTTGGGACCTACCCAGGCCGGCGAACCCGGCCAGCGGCCGTCCACGTCCACGTGAAAATCTTCGCTGGTCACGCTCGGCGCAAATCCCCAGCCCTTGAGCACGTCGCCAATGTTCTTGCCATCGAGGCGGCCCTTGTACCAACTGCTGCTGGCACCAGGTGCACCTTCCCAACCGCCGGCGCCCTGGAGCACCATGCCCTTGAGTCCCAGGTTCAGGCTGTTGAACGCCATGCCCCTGGTGGTCGGGCGAACTTTCAGAGACCAGGCACCTACCAGGTCCGGGCCCTGGAACAACTGGGCAATCGAGATATCCAGCGCGGGAATATCCTTGGGATCAACATCAGCCAATGGGTCCGGCGCATTTTCATCCGCCTGCACGGTCGGATCCACCGCAGGCAGCTTCACGTACTGCAGGTTGACTGCAATCGGCGCGCCCTTGGCGTCCGGCAACCCCACGGTACCCTTGGCCTGCTGGCTGTCGAACTGCAAGCCCCAGGCAGCGGGTTTGCGGTCCAGCTGCAAGCTGACCTGGTCGAACTGGGTGCCGAAACCGGTCAGCTTGCCGACCTTGAAATCGGCCCCGCTCAACAACTGCTTGGCACTGCCACCCGGGTCGTTGCCGGCGTAGCGGTCCACGAGCTTTTTCCAGGGGTCGATATCCAGCTCCGACAACACGCCGCGGATTCGCAAGCCCTTGCCGGCCGGCAACACCGCATCGCCATCGCCCAGGAACAGCTCACCCCGGCCGTCGGCGAAATTGTCCGCCGGGGCGGCGAAGGTGAAGCTGCCCAACTCGCCATAATCGAACCAGTAACGGCGCTCCTTACCCTGCAAGGTCATGCGGAACACACTGTCGCGGCCCTGGCTCGCCGGCATGCCGAACGGCGCCGGCAGGTCCACGGCCACGCCCTTGAGGTTGGAGCTGACCATCAACTGGCTGTCGGCGCCATCGAGGTTGAGCTGCAATTGGTAGGGGATATCGCCGGACAC
The DNA here is from genome assembly GCF_058780865.1 of Pseudomonas sp. GP01-A4. Taxonomy (NCBI): domain Bacteria; kingdom Pseudomonadati; phylum Pseudomonadota; class Gammaproteobacteria; order Pseudomonadales; family Pseudomonadaceae; genus Pseudomonas; species Pseudomonas sp. GP01-A4. Next base: position 10,918 of record NZ_JBYSWF010000019.1, on the reverse strand, counting down.
CGGCAACGGCTGGCTGACCTTCAGCCAGTCAGTCAGCCGCTTGACGGTCACCTGCCCTTTCGCGGTGACGCGGGTGTTGAGGTCGCCTGGCTTGCCATCGGCGAAAATCTGCGCGGTGATCGGTCGGTCGAAGGCCTGGGCGCTGATGTTCTGGCCACTCAGGCCCTTGGCGCTGTCGAAGCGGAAATCACCCTTGAGCTGGCTCAGGTCCAGCGTAGGCTCGGCCAGTTGCAGGCGGGACTTGTCGGTCTTGAAATCCACCACGATCTTGGGATCGGCGCCCTTGGCCAGGGGAATATCCAGGTCCAGCTTGCCTTGCAGGTCGCCCTCGCCTTTCCAGCCGGCGAAGGTCGAGGCGGTGCCGATCGGCGCTTCCTGAAGGATTTTCAGGCCATCGCCCAGGCCACCGGCAAAGTTGCCGGTGAGCAGCAGGTGGCTGTCCTTGCCTTCGGGGGCGTGGGGAATGTTGACGTAGATATCATTGACCTTGGTGTCGAGCAACTGGCCCTTGCTGGCCAGGATGCGCACGCCGCTTTCCTCGACAAACACTTCACCCTTGACCTTGCTCACGTGCGGCCAGCCCGGCTGGAATGCCAGCTCGGCATCATGCACCTTGAAGAACAGGCTGATATTGCGCGAGGCAGGCAGTGCGTCGTGGTTCAGCGAGCCTTGGTACTGGAAGAAGCCCTCGTCCACTGCCCCCTTGAGAATCGCAGTGCGCAGCCACTCATCGAGTGCCGGGCTCAACACCGCCGGCAGGTATTTGGGGGTGAAGCGCCCATCGCCGTCAACCATACCGACCCGCAGGTCCATGTAGTCTTCCTGGCTATGGTCGAAATGCAGGCGAATCAGGAAGTCGGCGGCGACCTTGCCCTCCTCGCCCAGCACCTTGATATACGGCGCGATCAGGGTGAAGCCTTGCTTGTCGAGCTTCCACGTCAGGCGGGCGTTGGCCTGGATGTACTGCCAGGGCTTGGCGAAGATCGGAAACAGGTGCAAGGAGAAATCCTTGCTGTCCATGCGCAGCTCACCCTTGCCCAGGTCACCGCTGATGCTGCCGCTGACATTGCGGGCTGCCGGTGCGCCGAAGTAAGCGTCGAAACCAATACGGTCGAGGTTGGCCGCGAAGCTCACGCGCTGGTCGGTGGTGTCTTGAGGCCGATAATCCAGCAACACGTTCCGCAGCGTGCCAGTGGCCTTCAGATGATCCAGGGTGGTGGCCACGGCTTCCGGCAAGGGTGCCAAGGTGTGCAGCAATGGCGTGATCGGCGTCAGGTCGAGGCGATCGGCCTGCAGGTTCCAGACTTCCTGGGCCTTGTCGGTGGCCAGGGTTTGCTGCAGTTGCAGGCGCGATTCCCAGCGGGTGTCGCCGAGGTTCATTGCGAGCGAGTCAAACAGCACCTTGAGGCCGCTGTCATTGCGTTGCAGGTACGCAGTGAGGGCCAGGTTCTCAATATGAGTCGGCTTGCGATCGGCATAGCTGCCCTTGAGCTGCGGGGCGTTGAGGCGCACGGCGGCGCTTTGCACGGTGCCCTTGGCCCAGGTCAGCCAGAATTCGCCGCCAGCCTTGAGTTCGGAAAGTTTCCATTGCTGGGTCAGTTTTGCCGGGATCCATTTTGCCCAGTCACTCTGGGGCAAGCTCAGGTAAGCCTCGGCTTCGCCGTCTTTCCACTGGCTGGCGCGGATTCGGGTGCGCAGGTTCAACGCCAGGGGCTGGCCGTCGGGCAGGGTCAGGCGCGCGTCCAGGCGCTGGCGGTTGGCGCCGGTCTGCAGGCTCACGCCGACGTAGGTCAAGGTCAGCGGTGCCTGGTCGAACGGCTGCAGCGTCACCTGGCTGTCGAGCAATGAAACCTGCCCGACCATTTGCATGCGCGTCAGCAGTTGTTCGGGATCCAGCGGCTGGTCATCCTGCACCGGCAGGCCTTGCAGCGCCCAGTGGCCGTCCTGGTCTTCCTTCACGCTGACTTGCAGGCCGCTGACTTCCAGGTGGGCAATGCGCACTTCACGCGCCAGCAGGCTGGCCCAGATATCCGGCACCACTTGCACCTGGTCCAGGCGCAGGGCGCTGCTGCCCTCGCCGATCATCACGTCGTGAGCCAACAATACCGGCGCGAAGCCACTCCAGCGCCCTTCCAGGCTGCCGATGTTCACGGGCATATCCAGCGCAGTACGCGCCTTGGCCTCGATTTCGCCACGGTATTCCGCCACCAACGGCGTCAATTCACGGCCCAGGCTCACGTACACCGCCGCCAATACCAGCAGCAAGGCGCACAGGCCGAGGCCCCAGCGGGTCAATGCGGCAAAAAAGCGTATCAGACGCTCCATGTCAGGCGACCCTCAAAGGCAATAGTCGGACGGCAGATCAAGGCCTGCCCGTCTCGTTGATAAGAACTAACGCGAATCAGAGCAGCACCACGTCATATTGTTCCTGGGAATACATGGTTTCGACCTGGAAGCGAATGGTGCGCCCGATAAAACCCTCCAGCTCGGCTACGTTGCCGGATTCTTCATCCAGCAAACGGTCGACCACCTTCTGGTTAGCCAGGACTCTATAGCCCTCGGCCTGGTAGGCGCGTGCCTCCCGTAAGATTTCCCGGAAAATCTCGTAGCAAACCGTTTCCGGGGTCTTCAACTTACCGCGCCCCTGGCAACTGCTGCACGGCTCGCACAGCACTTGTTCCAGGCTTTCGCGGGTGCGCTTGCGGGTCATCTGCACCAGGCCCAGCTCAGTGATGCCGATGATGTTGGTCTTGGCGTGATCGCGCTCCAGTTGCTTCTCCAGGGTACGCAGCACCTGGCGCTGGTGCTCTTCGTCTTCCATGTCGATGAAGTCGATGATGATGATCCCGCCCAGGTTGCGCAGGCGCAGCTGGCGGGCGATCGCGGTGGCCGCTTCGAGGTTGGTCTTGAAGATGGTTTCTTCGAGATTGCGATGGCCCACAAAGGCACCGGTATTCACGTCGATAGTGCTCATGGCCTCCGCCGGGTCCACCACCAGGTAACCGCCGGACTTGAGCGGCACTTTGCGCTCAAGGGCTTTCTGGATTTCGTCTTCGACGCCATACAGGTCGAAAATCGGCCGCTCGCCCGGGTAATGCTCCAGGCGATCGGCGATTTCCGGCATCAGCTCGGCAACAAATTGCGTAGTGCGCTGGAAGGTTTCCCGCGAGTCGATGCGAATTTTCTCGATCTTCGGGCTGACCAGGTCGCGCAAGGTGCGCAGGGCCAGGCCGAGATCTTCGTAGATCACGCTGGGGGCGCCGATCGTCTTGATCTGCGCGCCGATCTGGTCCCACAGGCGGCGCAGGTAGCGGATGTCCATGAGGATTTCATCAGCACCGGCACCTTCTGCGGCAGTACGCAGGATAAAGCCGCCGGCCTCCTTGATGCCTTCCAGCGCCACGCAGTCACTGACCACCTTTTTCAGGCGCTCGCGCTCGGCTTCATCTTCGATTTTCAGGGAAATACCGACGTGGGCCGTGCGCGGCATGTACACCAGGTAGCGCGAAGGAATCGACAGTTGCGTGGTCAGCCGTGCGCCCTTTGAGCCAATCGGATCCTTGGTGACTTGCACCACCAGGCTCTGCCCTTCGTGCACCAGGGCGCTGATGCTTTCAACCGCAGGGCCTTCTCGCAGGGAGATTTCCGAAGCATGGATAAACGCAGCGCGGTCCAGGCCGATGTCGACGAACGCCGCTTGCATCCCCGGCAACACACGCACGACCTTGCCTTTATAAATATTCCCGACGATCCCGCGCTTTTGGGTGCGCTCGACGTGCACTTCTTGCAGAACACCGTTCTCTACCACCGCCACGCGCGATTCCATCGGCGTGATATTGATCAGAATCTCTTCACTCATGGCTGGGTCTCGTTCAGGCGTTTTCACAATAGTGACCGATCGCTTAAGGCTTGGCGCTGGAATACGGCGTTTAGCGCACGGTAAGGTTTTGCCAACAGGGTATGCCGAATTGGCCCAGCAGTTCTGCGGTTTCGCAGACCGGCAGGCCAACGACGGCAGAGTAGCTGCCATTGAGTCCGGCGACGAACACCGCCGCCAAGCCTTGGATAGCATAGCCGCCCGCTTTGTCCTGGGGCTCGCCGCTGTGCCAATAAGTGGTGGCTTCGTCCGCTGAAATCCTGCGAAAGCGCACACGACTGCTGACCAGCTGCGTTTCGCAACGCTGGCCGTCAATCAGGGCAATGGCCGTCAACACTTCGTGTTCACGCTCGGAAAGGGCCAGCAACATGGCCAGGGCATCGGCTTGATCCACGGGTTTACCGAGGATCCGGCCGTCGAGGATCACGGCTGTGTCCGCGCCCAGCACACAGGCGCCGGTGGCATCGGCCAAGGTCGCTCGACCGGCCGCAGCCTTGCCGCGCGCCAGGCGTTCTACGTAGGACGCGGGCGATTCATTTGTAAGGGGAGTTTCATCAATGGCGGCGCTGACGACGGTGAACGGCACGCCGATCTGTGTCAGCAGCTCACGCCGCCTCGGGGAGCCCGAGGCCAGATAAAGCGAATTCATGCAGACTCTCCCTGTAGGGTTCGATAACCAGGCAGAGCCTCGCGATCCATTCAATTGATTTTATAGCGACGACGCAATCCACGCAGGCCAAAACTGACCCAGGGCCACAACAGCGCGCTGACCAGCGCGGGCAACACCAGCGCCAGGGTCGGTTGGCGGTTGCCGGTCAAGGCGCTGAGCCACAGCTGTACCAACTGCGCCAGGCCGAAGATCACCAGGATCACCAGGCACTGTTGCCACATCGGGAACATCCGCAGGCGCTGCTGCAATGACAGCACCAGGAAGGTAATCAGGGTCAGGATCAACGCGTTCTGCCCGAGCAGGGTGCCGTAGAGCACATCCTCCATCAGCCCCAGGCACATGGCCGTGACCATCCCGACCTTGTGCGGCAGCGCCAGGGCCCAGAACGCCAGCAGCAAGGCGAGCCACAGCGGGCGCAGGATCTCCATGAATTGCGGCAGCGGCGAAACGCTGAGCAGCAAGCCGATGGCAAAGGTCAGCCAGACGATCCAGCCGTTACGCGAATGAGTACCGGCCATTATTCTTCCCTCTGCCGAGTGGTTGCCGGGGCCGCGGCCGGTGGTTTGGCGGCGGCGGGCGGTTTGGCAGCGGCAGGTGTTGCAGCCGCAGGCTTGGCCGGACGCGCGCTATGGGCCACAGGCTTGACCGGTGTCGCAACCGGCGCGGCTGGCGTTGCCGGAGCGGCTGCCGGGGCAGCAGGTGCCGCCGGTTTTGGCACGGTGGCCGGAATGATCGGCGCGGTGCCGTTTTGCTTGTCTTCCGCTTCCTGGGCCTGGGCGGCTTCGTTGGCACGCTCTTCCGGGGTGCGGTTGTCACTGAACACCAGCAACAGGTAACGGCTGCGGTTCAATGCGGCGGTCGGCACGGCACGCACAATGGCGAACGGCTGGCCGGAATCGTGGATCACTTCCTTGACCGTCGCGACCGGGTAGCCTGCCGGGAACCGCTGACCCAGGCCGGAGCTGACCAGCAGGTCGCCTTCCTTGATGTCGGCGGTGTCTGCGACGTGACGCAACTCCAGGCGTTCCGGGTTACCGGTACCGCTGGCAATCGCCCGCAGGCCGTTGCGGTTGACTTGCACCGGGATGCTGTGGGTGGTGTCGGTCAGCAACAGCACGCGGGAGGTATAAGGCATCAACTCCACCACCTGGCCCATCAAGCCACGGGCATCGAGCACCGGTTGGCCAAGGACTACGCCGTCGCGCTCACCCTTGTTGATGATGATGCGATGGGTGAAGGGGTTCGGATCCATACCGATCAACTCGGCCACTTCGACCTTCTCATTGACCAGCGCAGAGGAATTGAGCAACTCGCGCAGCCGAACGTTCTGCTCGGTGAGGGCCGCGAGCTTTTGCATGCGCCCCTGCAGCAGCAGGTTTTCGGTCTTGAGTTTTTCGTTCTCCGCCACCAGTTCGGTGCGGCTGCCAAATTGACTGGCGACACCCTGATAGAGACGCTGCGGCAGGTCAGTGATCCAGTACGTCTGCATCAGGACCAGCGACATCTGGCTACGCACTGGCTTGAGCAGTGTGAAGCGAGCATCGACCACCATCAGCGCAACCGATAGCACGACCAGCACCAACAGGCGCACGCCCAATGAGGGGCCTTTGGAAAAAAGCGGTTTAATAAGCCGCTCCTCCCAGGCAAATGTTTTCTTTATTCATACGGCATCAAACCGGCCTGGATGCAGATTGAAGAAGATAAACGCCAACAGGCAGCACTGCAAAGTGCTGCCTGTGAGCGAAACATGGGCAAACCAGCAAATTCTTATTCGCTGGAGAGCAGGTCCATGGTGTGTTTATCCATCATTTCCAGTGCACGGCCACCGCCGCGGGCGACGCAGGTCAACGGGTCTTCAGCGACGATCACTGGCAAACCGGTTTCCTGGGCCAGCAACTTGTCGAGGTCGCGCAGCAAGGCGCCACCACCGGTCAGTACCAGGCCACGCTCGGCGATATCGGAAGCCAGTTCCGGAGGCGATTGCTCCAGGGCGCTCTTCACCGCCTGAACGATGGTGGCCAGGGACTCTTGCAGAGCTTCCAGCACTTCATTGGAGTTCAGGGTGAAGGCACGTGGAACGCCTTCGGCCAGGTTGCGACCGCGAACATCGACTTCGCGAACTTCGCCGCCCGGGTAAGCGGTACCGATTTCCTGCTTGATGCGCTCGGCGGTGGATTCGCCGATCAGGCTGCCGTAGTTGCGACGCACGTAGGTGATGATCGCTTCGTCGAAGCGGTCGCCGCCAACCCGTACGGATTCGGCATACACCACACCATTGAGGGAGATCAGGGCGATTTCAGTGGTACCACCACCGATATCCACCACCATCGAACCGCGCGCTTCTTCAACCGGCAGGCCGGCACCGATCGCAGCGGCCATTGGCTCTTCAATCAGGAACACTTCACGGGCACCGGCGCCAAGGGCCGACTCACGGATGGCACGACGTTCCACCTGGGTGGATTTGCACGGAACGCAGATCAGCACACGAGGGCTGGGCTGCAGGAAACTGTTTTCGTGAACCTTGTTGATGAAGTACTGCAGCATCTTTTCGCAGACACTGAAGTCAGCAATCACGCCATCCTTCATCGGACGAATGGCAGCAATGTTGCCCGGTGTTCGGCCCAACATGCGCTTGGCCTCGGTGCCAACGGCAACGACACTTTTCTGATTACCATGGGTCCGAATGGCCACAACCGATGGCTCATTCAGGACGATACCGCGCTCGCGCACGTAAATAAGGGTGTTGGCAGTGCCCAGGTCGATGGAAAGATCGCTGGAAAACATGCCACGCAGTTTCTTGAACATGGGAAAGGGACCCTAGGCAACGCGTGGGTAAAAAAGTGCGGCAAACTCTAACAACGACAGGGATTTTGGGCAAGGCGCCAATGTGCTAAATTGGCCGACTTTCTGTGCACCAACCCCCACAATCGCGGCCATATGACCGTAGAAATGCGGTAGTGTTCCTACAATCTAACACACGGATAGCTTCCGTTCTGTTTTCCACTGGAGAATCCCATGGCGCTTGAACGCTCCGACGTGGAAAAAATCGCTCATTTGGCCTGCCTGGGCCTCAATGAAGCCGATCTTCCACAGACCACCGCAGCCCTGAACAGCATTCTCGGGCTGGTCGACCAAATGCAAGCCGTGAATACCGACGGCATCGAGCCCCTGGCTCACCCGCTGGAAGCCAGCCAGCGCCTGCGCGCCGACGTCGTGACCGAGCGCAATAATCGCGAGGCTTACCAGTCCATCGCGCCAGCGGTCGAAAACGGCCTGTACCTGGTTCCGAAAGTCATCGACTAAAGGGAAAGAGCCTGCAATGCATCAATTGACTCTGGCCGAGATCGCCCGCGGTCTCGCCGACAAAAAGTTTTCTTCCGAAGAGCTGACCACGACCCTGCTGGCGCGTATCGCCGAGCTGGACCCTAAGGTCAACAGCTTCATCAGCATCACCGAAGAGCTGGCCCTGAGCCAGGCCAAGGCCGCCGACACACGTCGCGCCAACGGTGAGAACGGCGCCCTGTTGGGTGCGCCGATTGCCCACAAGGACCTGTTCTGCACCCAGGGCATTCGCACCAGCTGCGGCTCGAAGATGCTCGACAATTTCAAGGCGCCCTACGACGCCACTGTGGTCGCCAAGCTGGCCGCTGCCGGGGCCGTGACCCTGGGCAAGACCAACATGGACGAATTCGCCATGGGCTCGGCCAACGAGTCGAGCCACTACGGCGCGGTGAAAAACCCGTGGAACCTCGAGCACGTGCCCGGTGGTTCGTCCGGTGGTTCGGCGGCCGCGGTTGCCGCTCGTCTGTTACCTGCCGCCACGGCTACCGACACTGGCGGCTCGATCCGCCAACCGGCCGCTTTCACCAACCTCACCGGTCTGAAACCGACCTACGGTCGCGTTTCCCGCTGGGGCATGATTGCCTATGCCTCCAGTCTCGACCAGGGCGGCCCCCTGGCACGCACCGCTGAAGACTGCGCAATTTTGTTACAAGGCATGGCAGGCTTCGATCCGCAGGACTCCACCAGCATTGATGAACCCGTGCCGGACTACAGCGCCAGCCTGAATACCTCGATCAAAGGCCTGCGCATCGGCGTGCCGAAAGAGTATTTCAGCGCCGGCCTCGACCCGCGCATCGCCGAACTGGTGCACAACAGCGTCAAGGAGCTGGAAAAGCTCGGCGCCGTGATCAAGGAAATCAGCCTGCCGAACAACCAGCACGCGATTCCGGCCTACTACGTGATCGCCCCGGCAGAAGCGTCCTCCAACCTGTCGCGGTTCGACGGCGTGCGCTTCGGCTACCGCTGCGAAAACCCGAAAGACCTCACCGACCTGTACAAGCGCTCCCGTGGCGAAGGTTTCGGCGCGGAAGTACAACGCCGGATCATGGTCGGTGCCTACGCCCTGTCGGCCGGCTACTACGACGCGTACTACCTCAAGGCGCAAAAGATCCGTCGCCTGATCAAGAACGACTTCATGGCTGCCTTTAATGAAGTCGACGTGATCCTCGGCCCAACCACGCCGAACCCGGCCTGGAAGATCGGCGCCAAGACCGGCGACCCGATCGCCGAGTACCTGGAAGACCTGTACACCATCACCGCCAACCTCGCCGGTCTGCCGGGCTTGTCCATGCCTGCAGGTTTCGTCGATGGCTTGCCGGTGGGCGTGCAACTGCTCGCCCCGTATTTCCAGGAAGGCCGCCTGCTCAATGTGGCGCACCAGTACCAGTTGAACACTGACTGGCACACTCGCACCCCTACCGGCTTCTGAGGAGAACACTATGCAATGGGAAGTCGTGATCGGGCTGGAGATTCATACCCAGCTCGCCACCCAATCGAAGATTTTCTCCGGTAGCGCCACCACGTTCGGCGCAGAACCCAACACCCAGGCCAGCCTGGTAGACCTGGGCATGCCCGGCGTGCTGCCGGTGCTGAACCAGGAAGCGGTGCGCATGGCGGTGATGTTCGGCCTCGCCATCGATGCCGAGATCGGCCAGCACAACGTGTTCGCCCGCAAGAACTACTTCTACCCGGACCTGCCCAAGGGCTACCAGATCAGCCAGATGGAATTGCCGATCGTCGGCAAGGGCTACCTGGACATCCCGCTGGAAGACGGCACCATCAAACGTGTCGGCGTGACCCGTGCGCACCTGGAAGAAGATGCCGGCAAGAGCCTGCATGAAGAATTCAACGGCGCCACCGGCATCGACCTGAACCGCGCCGGCACCCCGCTGCTGGAGATCGTTTCCGAGCCGGACATGCGCAGCGCCAAGGAAGCCGTGGCCTACGTCAAGACGATCCACGCGCTGGTGCGTTACCTCGGGATCTGCGACGGCAACATGGCCGAAGGCTCCCTGCGTTGCGACTGCAACGTGTCGGTGCGGCCAAAGGGCCAGGCCGAGTACGGCACCCGCTGCGAGATCAAGAACGTCAACTCGTTCCGTTTCATCGAGAAGGCGATCAACACCGAAGTACGTCGCCAGATCGAGCTGATCGAAGACGGCGGCAAGGTGATCCAGCAGACCCGCCTGTACGACCCGAACAAAGACGAAACCCGCGCCATGCGCAGCAAGGAGGAAGCCAACGACTACCGTTACTTCCCCGATCCGGACCTGTTGCCGGTGGTCATCGAGGACTCGTTCCTGGCTGACGTGCGCGCCACGCTGCCGGAACTGCCACCGCAGAAACGCGAGCGTTTCCAGGCGCAGTTCGGGCTTTCGGTGTATGACGCAAGCGTGCTGGCGTCGAGCCGCGAGCAAGCCAACTACTTCGAAAAAGTCGTGAGCATTGCCGGCGACGCCAAACTGGCGGCCAACTGGGTGATGGTTGAGCTGGGCAGCCTGTTGAACAAACAGGGCCTGGAAATCGACGAAGCACCGGTGTCGGCAGAACAGTTGGGCGGCATGTTGCTGCGGATCAAGGACAACACCATCTCCGGCAAAATCGCCAAGACCGTGTTTGAAGCCATGGCCGCCGGCGAAGGCAACGCTGACGAGATCATCGAAAAGCGCGGCCTGAAGCAAGTCACCGACAGCGGCGCGATTTCGGCCGTGCTCGACGAGATGCTGGCAGCCAATGCCGAGCAGGTTGAACAATACCGTGCGGCGGATGAAGCCAAGCGGGGCAAGATGTTCGGCTTCTTTGTCGGCCAGGCGATGAAAGCCTCCAAAGGCAAGGCCAACCCGCAACAGGTCAACGAACTGCTGAAAAGCAAACTCGAAGGCTAAACGCGGTGAAATGGTCGGAGCAGGACCTCACGTCCAACTCTGACCCCTTGTGGGAGCGGGCTTGTGTGGGAGCGGGCTTGCTCGCGAAAGCGGTGGATCAGTCAGCCTATTCGTTGCCTGACACACTGCATTCGCGAGCAAGCC